>NZ_LZJM01000221.1:0-6068 GCF_001667665.1 Mycobacterium sp. E342 | reverse complement strand
ACGTGCCCGAGCCCGAGACGCTGCACCGCGGGGTGCGCCGGCTGGAATCGGGCTGCTACGCGCGGATCCGGCCCGGGCGGCAGCCGGAGATCACCCGCTACTTCGTGCCGCGCTTCGCGGTTACGCCGATCACCCGCGACAACGAGCAGGCCCGCTACGACGAGATCACCGCGGTGCTCGAGGACTCGGTGGCCAAGCACATGCGCGCCGACGTCACCGTCGGGGCGTTCCTGTCCGGGGGCATCGACTCCACCGCCATCGCGGCGCTGGCCATCCGGCACAACCCCAAGCTGATCACCTTCACCACCGGCTTCGAGCGGGAGGGCTTCTCCGAGATCGACGTCGCGGTGGCCTCGGCGGAGGCGATCGGCGCCCGACACATCGCCAAGGTGGTCCACCCCGACGAGTTCGTGGCCGCCCTGCCCGAAATCGTCTGGTACCTCGACGAGCCGGTGGCCGACCCCGCGCTGGTGCCCCTCTTCTTCGTCGCCCGCGAGGCCCGCAAACACGTCAAGGTGGTGCTCTCCGGGGAGGGCGCCGACGAGCTGTTCGGCGGCTACACGATCTACCGGGAACCGTTGTCGCTCAAACCATTCGACTACTTGCCGCGGCCGCTGCGGCGGTCGATGGGCAAGGTGTCCAAGCCGCTGCCGGAGGGGATGCGCGGCAAGAGCCTGCTGCACCGCGGCTCGATGACGCTCGAGGAGCGCTACTACGGCAACGCGCGCAGCTTCTCCGACGCCCAGCTGCGCGACGTGCTGCCCGGCTTCCGGCCCGAATGGACCCACACCGACGTCACCGCCTCGGTGTACGCGCAGTCGGCCGGCTGGGACCCGGTGGCCCGCATGCAGCACATCGACCTGTTCACCTGGCTGCGCGGCGACATCCTGGTCAAGGCGGACAAGATGACGATGGCCAACTCGCTGGAGCTGCGGGTGCCGTTCCTGGATCCGGAGGTCTTCGCCGTCGCCTCGCGACTGCCCGTCGACGCCAAGATCACCCGCACCACCACCAAGTACGCGCTGCGCCGGGCCCTGGAGCCGATCGTTCCCGCGCACGTGCTGCACCGGCCCAAGCTCGGGTTCCCGGTGCCCATCCGGCACTGGTTGCGTGCGGGCGAGCTGCTGGACTGGGCCTACGGGCTGGTGGCGTCCTCACAGGCCGGTCACCTCGTCGACCTGGGCGCCGTCCGGCGGATGCTCGACGAGCACCGCAACGGCGCCGGCGACCACAGCCGCCGGCTGTGGACGCTGCTCATCTTCATGCTCTGGCACGCGATCTTCGTCGAGCGCAGCGTCGTGCCGCAGATCAGCGAGCCGCACTACCCCGTGCAGCTCTGACGGTTTCTGCTCGCCAGGCTCAGGCGAGCACCGCGGCGATCTCGTCGGCCGCCTCGTCGCCGTACGCGCCGGCCAACCGGCTCACCGCGGTCTCGCGGTCCCAGTCCCAGTTCTGGGTTCCCGTCGACTCCAGGACCAGCACGGCGACCAGCGAGCCCAGCTGCGCCGAGCGCTCCAGGCTCAGGCCGGCGCTGCGGCCGGTGAGGAAACCGGCGCGGAACGCGTCGCCGACGCCGGTGGGGTCCGTCTGGCTGGTTTCGGGCACCACGCCCACATGGGTGGTCGTTCCGTCGGGCTCGACGATGTCCACGCCCTTGGGGCCCAGCGTGGTCACCCGCAGGCCGACCTTGCCCTGCACGTCGGCCTCCGACCAGCCGGTCTTGTTGAGCAGCAGCTCCCACTCGTAGTCGTTGGTGAACAGGTAGGCCGCGCCGGCGACGAGCTTCTCGATCTCGTCACCGGACAGGCGGGGCAGCTGCTGGGACGGGTCGGCGGCGAAGGGCAGGCCCAGCTTGCGGCACTCCTCGGTGTGCACCACCATCGCCTCCGGGTCGTTGGCCCCGACGATGACCAATTCCGGCTCGCCGATGGACGCGACCACGTCGGCGAGCTTGATGTCGCGGGCCTCCGACATGGCGCCCGGGTAGAACGAGGCGATCTGGGCCATGTCGAGGTCGGTGGTGCAGGTGAACCGCGCGGTGTGCGCGGTCTTCGAGATCAGCACGTTGTCGCAGTTGACGCCATGCGACTGCAGCCACTGCCGGTAGTCGTCGAAGTCGTCGCCGGCCGCGCCCACCAGCGCCACGTCGCCGCCCAGCACGCCGATGGCGTAGGCGATGTTGCCGGCCACGCCGCCGCGGTGAATCACCAGGTCGTCGACCAGAAAACTGAGCGACACCTTCTGCAAGTGCTCAGCCAGCAGATGCTCGGAAAACTTGCCCGGGAACCGCATCAAATTGTCGGTCGCAATCGAACCTGTCACCGCGATCGTCACGAATGTCTCCGCCCTTCGTTAGTAAGGTTATCTAGCTTACGCACGCCTCCGGACCGTCGCTGTGTGCACGGTCGGCGCCAGGCGGTGCGCTAGCCTCCCTAGGGAACTCGCTCAAGTCGCCGGGACCGCGATGCTCGGTCGGGGTATCCCGCACCCAGCCCGTCTGCAAGTCCCGTCTACCACCGTAGGAGACCACGATGGCAGGTCCGCACTCGCCGAACCACACCGTCGGCGGCAGCGGACCCAGCGGACCCGAACGCCCGGCCGGAGCCCGGCCGCTCGACTTCTCCGACGACCCCCGCGCCGGCGACGCCGCACCCGCCAATTATGCCGGGCAGCCCCCGCCGATGCCCTACCCGCAGCGACGGTCCAAGCGGCGGCTGGTCATCGGCGTTCTGCTGGCCGCCGCGCTGGTGGCGGCCCTGACCGTGGCGATCGTCTACGGCGTGCGCACCAACGGGGCCAACACCGGCGCGACGTTCTCCGAGGGGGCCGCCAAGACGGCCATCCAGGGGTACCTGGACGCCCTCGACCACCGCGACATCGAGGAGATCGAACGCAACGCGCTGTGCGGCATGTACGACGGCGTCCGCGACAAACGGTCCGACCAGGCCCTGGCCAAGCTGAGCAGCGACGCGTTCCGGAAACAGTTCTCCCAGGTCGAGGTGACCTCGATCGACAAGATCGTCTACCTGTCGCAGTACCAGGCCCAGGCGCTGTTCACCATGCGGGCGTCCCCCGCGGCAGGCGGCCCGCTACGGGGCGACCTGCAGGGCATCGCCCAGCTGCTCTTTCAGCGGGGCCAGATCATGGTGTGTTCGTACGTGCTGCGCACCGGCGGCTCGTACTGAGCGCGCCGGGCGCGCGGGCTTGGGCTTACCCGGTCAGTTGAACGAGTCGCCGCAGGCGCACGAACCGGTGGCGTTGGGGTTGTCGATCGTGAAGCCCTGCTTCTCGATGGTGTCGACGAAATCGATGGACGCGCCTTCCACGTAGGGCGCGCTCATCCGGTCCACCGTCAGCGTCACGCCGCCGAAGTCGACGGTCAGGTCGCCGTCGAGCGTCCGGTCGTCGAAGAAGAGGTTGTAGCGCAGGCCCGCGCAGCCGCCCGGTTGGACCGCGATACGCAGCGCCAGGTCATCCCGCCCCTCCTGGTCGAGCAGGGACTTCGCCTTGGTGGCGGCGGCCTCGGTCAGGATCACGCCGTGCGTCTTGGCGTTCGACTCGTTTTGCACCGTCATTGCTTCTCCTACATGCCTCATCGTTGGGTGGCTTCGTTCAGGTTCGAGCCCGCCGTTCTCGCGTTAGGCGGCCCGATCCGCCCGGAAAAAGCCCACTGGATCAACGGTACCTTGCAGGACCGCTATTCCCGAGTCGCGCCGCCACCACCGACGCCAATCCCATGAGCTGATTGGCCGCGTCGGCCTGCGCCAGCCGCACCGATCCGGCGTGATCGGCGATGGACAGGGCGGCCATGATGCCCGCCGAGCGCACCGTGGCGTTGTCCAGGTCGACCTGGCCGGCCAGCACGATCACCGGCACTCCCCGCGGCCGGGCCGCGTCCGCCAGAAAACCCACCACCTTGCCGTGCAGCGACTGTTCGTCGAAGCGCCCTTCCCCGGTGACGATGAGCTCCGCAATGTCCAGATCGTCCTCCAGGCGGGTGTGATGGGCGATGATCGCCGCGCCCGACTCGCACCGGCCGCCGAGCGCCAGCAGCCCGGCGCCCAGCCCACCGGCGGCCGCCGCGCCCGGTTCGGCGCTGACGTCACGCCCGGCCACCGCTTCCAGGATGAGCGCCCACGCCTGCAGCCGGACCTCCAGCGCCGCGACCGTGACCGTGTCCGCGCCCTTCTGCGGCCCGAACACCCGGGCGGCCCCCCAGGGCCCGAGCAGCGGGTATTCGGTGTCGGAGGCGGCGATGAGCTCCACGTTGGCCAGCTGCCGACGGGCGGAATCCAGGCCGCCGAGCTCGGCGATCATGCCCTGCCCGCCGTCGGTGCACGCGCTGCCGCCGAGCCCGACCACGATCCGCGTCGCGCCGGCCCGCATCGCCTCGGCGATCAGCTGTCCCACTCCCCTGCTGTGGGCCGCCATCGCGGTCTCCGGGGTGGGCGGGCCGCCCAGCAGGGCCAGGCCACACGCCTGCGCGCATTCCAGGTAGGCGGTGGTCGTGGCGGGGTCGAACAGCCACTCCGCCTCGACCATGGTGGACAGCGGCCCGGACACCCGCAGGCGCCGCGTCTTGCTCCCCAGCCGGCTGGCGAGCACCTCGACGAAGCCGGGACCGCCGTCGGACTGCGGGGCGACGATGAAGCGGTCGCCCGGGCGGCACCGGGTCCACCCGGTCGCGATCGCCGCGGCGGCCTCCACGGCCGACATGCTGTCGCCATAACAATCCGGAGCCACCAGGACGAGCATGGCGGGCAGCTGCAGACGGCCGGGAGCGAGGCCAAAGCCGGCATCGTCCGATGCCATCGACCCGTCGTCCATCACAGGCAGCCATTCATCACGTGTAAGAGTAGGGCCAAGTGAGGCGCTGACGCAGGTCTAATAGCAGGGCATTCCAAGCCAATTCCGAGACGGGCCAGCCGCGAAGTAACCTGGCCTCTGTGAAGCTGATGGGCCGTAAGAAGGGCCAAGACGATCTTGACGACGGCGCGGCCGCGCTCGATGCCGCCGGCGCCCCCGAGACGACCTCTCGGGGATCGCGCGGCACGAGCCCCAAGGGCCGCCCGACGCCCAAGCGCAACGAAGCGCGGCGCACGCCGCGCAAGGGGCCGGTCGCGCCCGCACCGATGACCGCGTCGGAGGCGCGGGCCCGCCGCAAATCGCTGGCCGGCCCCAAGCTCAGCCGCGAGGAGCGCAAGGCCGACCGGTCCGCCAACCGCGCCCGGATGGCGAATCGCCGGGAACGCATGATGGCCGGCGACGAGGCCTACCTGCTGCCGCGGGACCAGGGCCCGGTCCGGCGCTACGTGCGCGACGTGGTGGATGCGCGGCGCAACCTGCTGGGCCTGTTCATGCCGGCGACCCTGTTCCTGATGTTCGCCATGTTCACCACCCCGCAGCTGCAGCTGTACGTCTCCCCGGCGATGCTGCTGCTGATGGCCGTGATGCTGGTCGACGGGCTGCTGCTGGGCCGCAAGGTGAGCAGGCTGGTGGACGCCAAGTTCCCGGACAACACCGAAAGCCGTTGGAAGCTGAGCCTTTACGCCGCCAGCCGGGCGTCGCAGATGCGCCGGCTGCGCACGCCGCGGCCCCAGGTCAAGCGCGGCGCCGATGTCAAGTAGGCCCGCCTGAGCGCGGTGCGCACGCTGGTGCTCGGCGGGATCCGATCGGGCAAATCCCGGTGGGCGGAGGACGCCATCGCAGGGGCGCTGCCGGCCGGGCAGCCGGTGTGTTACCTGGCCCCCGGGCCGACCGGGACGGGTGACGCGGCCTGGGCGGACCGGGTCGCCGAGCACCGCGACCGCCGGCCGGGGCATTGGTCGACGGTCGAAACCGACGACATCGCGCGCCAATTGCGCGGGTCCCCGCACACCCCGACGCTCGTCGACGACCTCGGCGCCTGGTTGACCGGCATGCTGGACCGCCACGATGGGTGGGACGGCGGGCCGGTGCCGGCCGCGGTCCGCGACACGATCGAATCCACGCTCGCCGCCGTCGGCGCCTTTCATTCCACGTTGGTGCTGGTCAGCCCGGAGGTCGGGCTGACCGTCGTCCCGGCCACC
>NZ_LZJM01000220.1:0-543 GCF_001667665.1 Mycobacterium sp. E342 | reverse complement strand
TCGAGCAGGCCGATTTCGGCTGGGCCGGTGATCGACCGGTAGTGGACGCACGAGCGGCTCGAGGAGGCCATCGCCGCGGCGGCAGAATACTGGTTCGATCTGGCAACCGAAATCCCGATCCACACCGAGCTTTTCCGGTTGGGCCCCGATGAGTATGTGTTGGTGGCGGTGGCCCACCACATCGCCGCCGACGGCTGGTCGACCACACCACTGATACGAGATCTGGGTGTGGCCTATACCAGCCGCGCTCAAAGCCAGACTCCAAGTTGGGCGCCGTTGGCGGTGCAGTACGCCGACTACACACTCTGGCAACGTGAGCAGTTCGGTGACCTCGACGACCCACACAGCCGCATCGGCGGACAGTTGGCTTACTGGCAGCACGCGTTGGCCGGCATGCCCGAACGCCTGGTGTTGCCCACGGATCGGCCCTATCCGGCGGTGGCCGATTATCGGGGGGCCAGTATCGCGATCGAGTGGCCGGCGGGGTTGCAGCAGCAGATCACCCGGCTGGCCCGCGCGCATGATGCGACCAGTTTCATGGTG
>NZ_LZJM01000219.1:0-568 GCF_001667665.1 Mycobacterium sp. E342 | reverse complement strand
CGGATCCTGCACAAAGTATTCCGATTCTCCCGGGTCTATCGGGGTATCTTCTCCGACATCTTGTCCAGAATTGTCGCGGTGGCCGGAGCGCCATTGCCGTATTGGCACACCTGCGCAGTGATGATCACATTGTTCTTCGCGCGCGCCACGTTGGGGCAGATCCAACCGGTGGGCTTCCCGTCCTGCAGTTCCGTCGCGGTCCACGTCAGATCCTTGCCGGCGGCGTCGGTCTTTTGGAATCTCCATCTCGATATGTCGTCTTTGCGGTGCAAAACGGCGTTGTCGCAGGAATTTACGGGCTTCGCGAGCCCATTGTCGAGCAACTGAGTCGCCGTTTTCGCGTCGGCTACCGTCGCAACAGCCAGATAGACCGCATGACCTGAAGTGTCCTTTTCTTCCCTGTATTGATTGCTTCGCCATGCGGTGTAAGCCACCCCCACCGAGTACGTGTCTGGCGCGATCAGCGGTTCGCACTCGGGGTCACCCTCGTCGGCGAAGGCGGCCACGGGCGGGGAGGTCGCGCCGGGCGGAGGTTTGGACGCCCAGTTGAGTTTCGCACCGACAATCT
>NZ_LZJM01000218.1:0-523 GCF_001667665.1 Mycobacterium sp. E342 | reverse complement strand
CGAGCAACGTTCCTCGGATCAATTTCTTGGCCGCGTCCAGCGCGGCGTGATAGTCCCGGGGCGGCGACGTGGCCGCCAGCTCCGTCAACCCATAGATCAGCGCGTAGACGGCCTCGACGATGCCGTTGCGGTCGGCCCGGTGCGCGAGCTCGCCCCGGCGGTAGGCATCGTCGATGACACCCTCGATGATTCCGCGAAACACCTGGAAGTCGGCCGCGAGCCGCGAATCGCGGGCGACAGCGCCTTCGGCGCGGATCACCCACTCGAAGGCGGCAAGATCGGGATACTCGCGCATGAGCCGGCCCGATTCGTCGAGCACCGCCTCGATGCGGTCGACGGCGGTCCCCGGGCGCGCGGCGGCGGCTCGCAGCCGCGGCACCGCGATGCGCTCGATGTCCTCGACGGCCGCGTCCAGCAATTCGGACTTGTTCGGGAAGTAGTGGTACAGGCTTCCGCTGGTGATGTTCGCCGCCCGGGCGATCTCGCGAATCGTGGTGCGCGAATAGCCATTCTCGGCCACGCA
>NZ_LZJM01000217.1:0-764 GCF_001667665.1 Mycobacterium sp. E342 | reverse complement strand
GGCAAGGATCTGACGTGGACCGCGACGGAACTGCAGGACGGGAAGCCCACCGGTTGGATCTGCCCCAACGTGGCGCGCGCGAAGAACAATGTGATCATCACTGCGCAGGTGTGCCAATACGGCAATGGCGCTCCGGCCGCAGCGACGATCCTGGACAAAATCTCGGCGAAGATACCGGGCTAGAGCTTTTCACGACTCCTGCCTGGCCCGGGGCCGCACGATGTTCTCGGCGTTACGGCTTCGGGGCCGGTGCGCGATGCGGGCTATCCGGAGTGCTCAGCGGTTGGCCGCCCGAAAAACCGCTGACTACTCCAGGGCTATCGGGCGTGCCCATCGGTTGGGCGCCAGACAGGGTGTTGACGGCTTCGGGACTAGCGGGCGTGGCCATCGCTTGGCCGCCCGAGGGCGAGCTGACAGCTGCGGGACTATCGGGTGTGGCCAGCGGTTCTCCGCCCCAGCCGGGGTCGCAACGCGCGATCTGCGGACATGGAAGAGACGGATCGGAGCGCGCCACCGTGTCGCCCAGGCCGCCGGATACCGCGGTGAGCGCTCCGGCGATCGCTGCTCCTGCGGCCAAACGTGTCAATTTCGACATGAGTGAGATTCCAATCGAGCTGAACCGATAAGGGGTGAGGTCCTAAAAGTCAACGAGGTACGGTTGTTAAAACCTCAGCAGTCCTGTCATGGTACTCCTCCCGGATCCTGCACAAAGTATTCCGATTCTCCCGGGTCTATCGGGGTATCTTCTCCGACATCTTGTCCAG
>NZ_LZJM01000216.1:0-1353 GCF_001667665.1 Mycobacterium sp. E342 | reverse complement strand
CCCCCTGACCAAGTCCTTGGCGGAGGCGAGCGTGGCCGCGTAAGCCTCCGGGCCCAGACTGGCCGCCCGCTCCGTCAGCCCGCGAGTCAGCGCGTAGATGGCGTCGACCGCGGCCCGCACCTCCGTGTCGGCGGGCAGCGCGCCTCGGGCCCGGGCGTCCCCGATGATCTCGGCGACGGTGTCGCGCAACGCTTTCAGCCCGGGGTACTCCGGTCGGCCGCGGCCCGGGTGCTCGTCGCTTTCCGCGCGGACCGCGCGATCGAATGCGGCCAGATGCGGATGCTCGCGCATCAGCCGGCTCGCCTCGTCCAGCACCGCCGCGATGCGCTCGACCACGCCGCCGGAACCCGCGGCGGCGGCTCGCAGCCGCGGCACCGCGATGCGCTCGATGTCCTCGACGGCCGCGTCCAGCAATTCGGACTTGTTCGGGAAGTAGTTGTAGAGGCTGGCGCTGGTGATGTTCGCAGCCCGGGCGATCTCACGGATGGTGGCGCCCGCGTACCCGACCTCGGCCACGCAGCGCATGGTGACAACGACGATCCGCTGCCGCGTCTCCTCGCCGCTGGCACCGACCGGACGTCCCCGTTGCGCCCGCGTCACCGTGCTGTCCTCACTCGCGCGTCCCGTCCGCCGGCTCTCGGTGCCCGACACAGTCGAATATAATCGAGTGATCGATTAGTTCCGGCTTCGCCGCGGAGGTGCGTAGTGCGTGATGGACGGAGCTGCCACGTGCTTCCCGCCGCATGAGCGCCACGCCGCCGCGATTGGGCCGCCCGGTGGGTGCCGACGGTGAGCAGACCCGGGCCCGCATCATCACCGCCGCGATGCGATGCGTGGCCGAGAATGGCTATTCGCGCACCACGATTCGCGAGATCGCCCGGGCGGCGAACATCACCAGCGGAAGCCTGTACCACTACTTCCCGAACAAGGCGGAGCTGATCAACGCCGCGATAGCGGCGCGCACGGACGTCGCGTTGCCGCGGCTGCGCGCGGCCGCCGCGCGCCCGGGGACCGCCGTCGACCGCATCGAGGCGGTGCTCGACGAATCGGGCCGGCTCATGCGCGAGTATCCCGATCTTGCCGCCTTCGAGTGGGTGATCCGCGCCGAAGGCGCTGTCGCCCGCGATTCGCGGCTCGCGGCCGACTTCCAGGTGTTTCGCGGAATCATCGAGGGTGTCATCGACGATGCCTACCGCCGGGGCGAGCTCGCGCACCGGGCCGACCGCAACGGCATCGTCGAGGCCGTCTACGCGCTGATCTATGGGTTGACGGAGCTGGCGGCCACGTCGCCGCCCCGGGACTATCACGCCGCGCTGGACGCGGCCAAGAAATTGATCCGGGGAACGTTGCTCG
>NZ_LZJM01000215.1:0-19654 GCF_001667665.1 Mycobacterium sp. E342 | reverse complement strand
ACGATCCCAAGTCGGCGAAACTGAGCTGAGTCGCACCACCGGCAACCATGCCGCGACGGTAAGCGTGGCCACCGACACCCGCGCGGCTCCCACGCCGGGGCGAACGCAGCCGGTGCGGAAGTTTCTGCTGCAAAGGTGGTGCCGGCTGGTTGTCGGTGGCCGCGGTTACGGTTCGGACAGTCGACCTGACGTCGTCCAAGCCTGACCGAGAGGACCGATCCTGATGGCACGAAGCAGTGGACCCGACAGCGACGGCGCGACGGTGCCGGAAGCGGGGGCGCCGGTGGTGATCGACTGCGACGACTGCGCGGTCCGCGGACCGGGCTGCCGCGATTGCGTGGTCAGCGTGTTACTCGGGGTCCCGGAGACTTTGTTGGAGGACGAATGCGCTGCGTTGGCGGTGCTTGCCGATGTGGGACTGGCGCCGCGATTGCGGTTGGTGCCTATCCGCCGCGGACGCGATTCGGGCGTCGCCTAAGATGCTTTGCGTGCCAAAGGTTTACGAGGGGGTCGCGGTCGTTCACATGATAATGACAGAAATCTTTCCAATTTCTTAACCGCTCGCTTTGGACAAACGTCGATATCGTTTCGTAACCTACTTGAGACCTAAACCAGCTCGACGGCTCGCGGTCGTCGATGGCCGTTTAAGGAAGCAAAATCTTGAGGCTTGACTCTAGATACCCGTTTGCGCGTGTCTTCACACGAACTGCCATCGGGACGCTAGCGGGCTTCACGGTGTTATCCGGTCTCCTTGCCGCGCACGTTTCGGCCGACCCGGCCGACGACGCGCTGGCCAAACTCAACCAGTTGTCCCGCCAGGCCGAGCAGACCACCGAGGCGATGCACAGCGCGCAGCTCGACCTGAACGACAAATTGGTGGCCCAGCGCGCGGCGGACAAGAAGCACGACGACGCCCAGGCCTCGGTCGATGCGGCCAAGGAGCGCTTGGCGTCATACCAGGGCGCGGTCAACAAGCTCGCGGCCGCGACCTACATGGGCGGTCGCGTCGACGGCATGACGGCCATGTTGACCGCCGGATCGCCGCAGGGTCTGATCGACAAGCTGGCCATGCAGCGGCAGATGGCGACGCAGATGGCCGACCAGATGAAGAACTTCCGGGTCGCCAGCGAGCAGGCCGCCAAGGCCGAGCGGGAGGCCGCCAAGTCCGCCGCCGACGCGAAGAGCGCCGCCGAGCAGGCCGCCGCGGTGCGGGCGAGCCTGCAGTCCAAGCAGAGTCAGCTGCAGGTGCAGATCGCGGTCGTCAAGTCGCAATACGTATCCTTGTCGCCCGAGCAGCGCACCGCGCTCGCCGATCCCGGCCCTGTACCGGCCGGTCTCCCGGCACCCGGGGCGCCCGCGCCGGAGGCCGCGCCCCCGGGCGCGCCGCCGCCAGCCGGTGAGGCGCCGCCTCCCGGTGGAATGCCCGGACCGTTCGGCGGCGGGGTCGGCGGTGGTGACCGCGCGACCGTCGTGCAGGCGGCGCTGACCCAGGTCGGCTCGCCCTATGTATGGGGCGGTGCCGCGCCCGGCGGGTTTGACTGCTCCGGACTGGTGATGTGGGCGTTCCAGCAGGCCGGCATTTCGCTGCCGCACTCCAGCCAGGCGCAGGCCCAGGGCGGCCAACCGGTGGCCCTGTCGGACCTGCAGCCCGGCGACGTGATCACCTTCTACAACGACGCGTCGCACAGCGGCCTCTACGTCGGTGACGGCATGGTGATCCATTCCTCCACCTACGGCCAGCCGGTGCGCGTGGTGCCGATGAACGCGGCAGGCCCGATCCACGACGCCCGCCGCTACTAGAGGCCCCGGCCGGCGCCGCCGGCTCACGCTGCTGCTGGCCTGGGTGTTTGTCGTCGAGGTTGTCGTGGCGGCGGCCGTGCCGTTCGACGCGGCCGGTGACCGCGCCGCCCGCCCCGCGCAGCTGATCATCCCCGCACACGGCCCGGCCGGCGCCGCGACGAAGTCGCTGGTCGTCGGTGACCGCACCGTTCGGCTGCTCGGCCTCGGCGGCCCGGCCGGTGACCGGCTGCTGTCGCGGGTGGCGTCCGGCGTCGGCGCTGCGATCGGCGCGGTCGAGGCGTTCTGGGGCGTCGACTGGACGCGCGAGATCTCGGTGGTAGCGGCCGGCACGGACGAGGAGTTCCGCGCCGCCGCCGGCGGGGGACCGGCGGCGCAGTGGGCCGACATCGCGGCCGTGACGGTCGTCGACCGTGTCGACCCCATGCACCGGATGGCCATCGGCCAGCGGATCGTCTTCGCGCCCGGTGCGGCCAACATGACCGCGGGTGCGCTACGAATCGTGTTGACGCACGAGCTTTTTCACTATGCCGCGCGCGTGGACACCGCCCCCGACGCGCCCCGGTGGCTGACCGAAGGCGTGGCCGATTTCGTCGCGCGGCCCCACACCCCGGTGCCCGCCGACGCGTTGCCGGTGCCGCTGACGCTGCCCTCGGACGCCGACCTGGACGCCCCGGGGCCGCAGCGTTCGCTGGCGTACGACCGTGCGTGGTGGTTCGCGCGCTTCGTCGCGGACACCTACGGGACGGCCAAGCTGCACGACCTGTATCTGGCGGTCTGCGGCGTGGGCCGCACCGACATGGCCTCCGCCGTCCACGACGTCCTGGCCACCGACTCGCCCGGCCTGCTCGTGCGCTGGCACGAGTGGCTGGCCCACTCGGGGTGACGGGCGCCCTGCGCCGGGCCCGGCGCACCGCCAGGCTAGCCTGACGCAGTGAGTCGGGTCCTGCTGGTAACCAACGACTTTCCGCCCCGGCCGGGCGGTATCCAGTCCTACTTGAGCGACTTCGTCGGCCGGCTGGTCGACGCTCGGTTGCATTCGGTGACGGTCTACGCGCCGCAATGGAAGGGTGCCGACGCCTTCGACGAAGCGGCCGAGTCGGCCGGTTATCGGGTGGTCCGGCACCCGGGCACCTTGATGCTGCCCGGCCCGGCGGTGGACGCGCGGATGCGCCGGCTGATCGCCGAGTGCGACATCGACACCGTCTGGTTCGGTGCGGCCGCACCGTTGGCCCTGTTGGCGCAGCGCGCCCGGCAAGCCGGCGCGGGCCGGGTGGTGGCCAGCACGCACGGCCACGAAGTGGGCTGGTCGATGCTTCCGGTCGCCCGGTCGGTGTTGCGCCGCATCGGCGACACCACCGACGTCGTCACGTTCGTCAGCCGCTACACCCGCGGCCGGTTCGCGCCGGCCTTCGGCCCGCACGCCTCGCTGGAATACCTGCCTCCCGGGGTGAACACCGACCGGTTCCGGCCCGACCCGGCGGCGGGCGCCGAGCTGCGCGACCGGTATGGGCTGGGTGAGCGGCCCACGGTCGTGTGTGTGTCGCGGCTGGTCCCGCGCAAGGGCCAGGACATGCTGATCAAGGCCCTGCCGTCGATCCGGCAACGGGTCGACGGCGCCGCCCTGGTCATCGTCGGCGGCGGTCCCTACCTGGAATCGCTGCGCAAGCTGGCCCGCGACTGCGGGGTGGCCGAGCACGTCACGTTCACCGGGGGCGTGCCGGCCGCCGAACTGCCCGCGCACCACGCGCTGGCCGACGTGTTCGCGATGCCCTGCCGCACCCGTGGCGCCGGCTTGGACGTCGAGGGCTTGGGCATCGTTTTCCTCGAGGCGTCCGCGACCGGCAAGCCGGTGATCGCCGGCGACTCCGGCGGGGCCCCGGAAGCCGTGCAGGACAACAAGACTGGACTGGTGGTCGACGGGCGCTCGCTGAAGGCCGTCGCCGACGCCGTCGCCGAGTTGCTCGGCGACCGTGACCGGGCCGCCGCCATGGGCGCCGCCGGCCGCGAGTGGGTGATGGCCCACTGGCGGTGGGACACGCTGGCCGCCCGGCTGGCCGAGCTTCTGCGCGGCGACGATGCGGGCCGTTGAGGCCGGCCGCTATTCCTTCTCGTAGATCGAGTCGATGTCGGAGGCGAACTTCTCGGCGACCACGTTGCGCTTGACCTTCATCGTCGGTGTCAGCTCACCGGTGTCCTCGGTGAAGTCCACCGGCAGAATGCGGAACTTGCGGATGGATTCGGCGTGCGAAACCGCCTGGTTGGCGTGCTTGACCGCCGCGTCCACCTCGGCGACCAGGTCCGGGTCGTTGGCGAGATCGGCCACCGACGCGCCGGCCGCCTTGTGGTTGCGTTCCTTCCAGGCGCCGAACGCCTCCGGATCGATGGTGATCAGCGCGCCGATGAACGGCTTGGCGTCGCCCACCACCATGGCCTGGCTGATCAGCGCGTGCGCCCGCAGCTGGTCCTCGAGCACGGCCGGGGCGACGTTCTTGCCGCCGGCGGTGACGATGATCTCCTTCTTGCGCCCGGTGATCTTCAGGAAGCCGTCCTCGTCGAGCGCGCCCAGATCGCCGGTCTTGAACCAGCCGTCGGTGAACGCGTCGTTGGTGGCCTGCTCGTTGCGCCAGTAGCCGCTGAACACCACGCCGCCGCGCACCAGCAGCTCGCCGTCCTCGGCGATGCGCATGCTGTTGCCCGGCAACAACGTTCCGACCGTGCCGATCCTGACGTTGCCGACCTGGTTGACCGTGATGGCCGAGCTGGTCTCCGTCAGGCCGTAGCCCTCGTGGATGGTCAGGCCGACGCCCCGGTAGAAATGGCCCAGCCGCGCGCCCAGGGGGGCGCCACCCGAGACCGACGCGTGGCATTCGCCGCCCAGCGCGGCGCGCAGCTTGTGGTACACCAGCCGATCGAACAGCGCATGCTTGGCGCGCAGCACCAGCCCCGGGCGGCCGTGGTCCTGGGCCTGGCTCCAGTCGACCGCGGTTTGCACGGCGGCCGCGAAGATTCGCCCCTTGCCGTCGTTGACCGCGTTCTGCTCGGCGGTGTTGTAGACCTTCTCGAAGACCCGCGGCACCGACACCACCACGGTCGGCTTGAACACCGCGAACATCGGCAGCAGGTTCTTGATGTCGCTGGTGAACCCGACCGTCACCTTGTTGGCGAACGCCGAGAGCGTCAGCGAGCGCGCCAGCACGTGGGCGAGCGGCAGGAAGATCAGCAGCCGCTGCCCCTCGTCCAGCAGCGTCGGCAGGCATTCCTTGGCACCGCGGGTCTCGTACAGCAGGTTGGAGTGGGTGAGCTGGCAGCCCTTGGGCCGTCCGGTGGTGCCCGAGGTGTAGATGAGCGTCGCCGGGTCGTCGGCGCGCAGCGCCTCCTGGCGGGCGGTGAGCTCGGCGGGCTCGACCGACGCGCCGGCCTCGGCGAGTTGGTCCAGCGCCTTGGGGCCCGAGCCGTCGATGTGCAGCACGCGACGCAGGGCGGGCAGGTCGGCGGTGAGTTCGGTGACCATCGCGGCGTGCGCGTCGGTTTCGGCGAAGGCGACCACCGCCTCGGAGTCCTGCAGCACCCAGCGCACCTGCTCGGCCGAGGACGTCTCGTAGATCGGCACGGTCACCGCCCCCACGGACAGGATCGCCAGGTCGATGATCGCCCACTCGTAGCGGGTGGCCGAGAAGATGGACACCCGGTCGCCGGCCTCGACCCCGAGCGCGATCAGACCCAGCGCCGCCGAGCGAACCTGTTTGGCCACCTCCGCGCAGGTGACGTCGGTCCATTCGCCGTCGACCTGACGCCGGAAGATGACGAAGCTGGGGTCCTCGCGCTCGTGTTCGAAGACCATGGCCGCGATGTTGTCGTGCTCGCCGACGGAGAAGCGGGCGGGGACACTGTACTCACGCACTCTTGCTGACCTCGTTTTGGCTGGTGACGTTCCGGGGGGACGGCTTGTTGTGGTCCAGCCTAATCCGCGCATTCGTGCAGGAACGGTGGCACTCTGCCGGCCGGGTCCGGAATCGGGCCCGCCCTCGGCGTGGTGGGCCCGATAGATGTGTGAAGCTGAGGTGGTGAACAGCATCCAGATCGCGGACGAGACGTTCGTCGCCGCCGACGGCTCGCGGGTCGGTGCCGCGGTCGCCGACCCGTCGTGCTGGCGTCGCTGGTGGCCGGACCTGCGGTTGCGGGTCATCGAGGATCGCGCCGACAAGGGCATCCGGTGGGCGGTCACCGGCGCGCTGACCGGCACCATGGAAATCTGGCTGGAACCGTCACTGGACGGGGTGGTGCTGCACTATTTCCTGCACGCCGAACCGACGGGTGTGGCGGCCTGGCAGCTGGCCAAGCTCAATCTGGCGAAAATGACACACCGCCGTCGGGTGGCGGGCAAGAAAATGGCCTTCGAGGTCAAGACGAGACTGGAACGGACACGTCCGGTGGGAGTTTCTCCGGTAGTTTAGCCGGGTCAGGTTTGCGGGGACTTTACCGTTTCGGACCGGAGGCCCGGGGGTTGGACCCGCACGGTAGTTTTCCCCGCACCGTCGACCGGCGGTGGGAGAGAGGGCAGCACCAGGTGGCGGAGAAGACGTCGCAGACCATCTACATCGACGCCGACCCGAGCACGGTGATGGGCGTCATCGCGGACATCGATTCCTACCCCCAGTGGATCTCGGAATACCGGGAGGCCGAGGTCCAGGAGACGGACGCCGACGGCTATCCGAAGGTTGCGCGGGTGGTGCTGGACGCCGCCGTCCTCAAGGACACGTTGGTCATGTCCTACCAGTGGCCCAAGGACCGGCGATCGGTCAGCTGGACGCTTGTGTCCAGCTCGTTGCTGCGTTCCCTGGAAGGCACATATCGATTGGCGCCCAAGGGATCTGGCACCGAGGTCACCTACGAGCTCTCGGTCGATCTCGCCGTCCCGATGATCGGTTTGCTCAAGCGCAAGGCCGAGCGCCGGTTGACCGACACCGCATTGAAGGATCTGAAGAAACGAGTCGAGGGCTGAGTGAGTCCGGCCAATCGCGGGTGCCCACCCCGGCCCGGGTCAGTCTCTTCGTTGGCAAGGGCGGGGTAGGCAAGTCCACGCTGGCATGTGCCACGGCGGTCAGCGCCGCGAGCGCGGGGCAACGGGTGCTGGTGGTGTCCACCGACCAGGCGCACTCACTCGGGGACGTGCTCGGCGTTCCCGTTCCGCCGAGTCAGGGTGAACCGGTTCGCGTCCTCGCCGATGACGCCCAGGCCGGCGGCGGCTTTCTCGACGCGCTGGCGCTGGACACGTTGGCCCTGCTCGAGGCCCGCTGGCACCACGTCGTGGACACACTGGATCGGCGGTTTCCCGATTCCGAGCTGAGTACCATTGCGCCCGAAGAACTTTCGGCATTGCCGGGCGTTCAGGAGGTGCTCGGACTGCACGCCGTCGGCGAGCTGGCCGTGTCCGGGCGCTGGGATCGCGTCGTCGTCGACTGCGCGTCGACCGCGGACGCGCTGCGGATGCTCACCCTGCCGGCCACCTTCGGTCTCTATGTCGAGCGGGCCTGGCCGCGTCATCGCCGGTTGTCGGTCACCGCCGACGACGCGCGGTCGGCGGCGGTGGTGGAGCTGCTCGAGCGCATCAGTGCCAGCGTCGAGGCGCTCAGCGCCCTGCTGACCGACGGCGAATTGGTCAGCGCGCATTTGGTATTGACGCCAGAGCGGGTGGTCGCGGCCGAAGCGGCCCGGACTCTGGGTTCGCTGGCGCTGATGGGCGTGCGCGTGGAGGAACTGATTGTCAATCAGGTGCTGGCCGAAGACGAGTCCTACGAATACCGCAACCTGCCGGAGCACCCCGCGTTCTACTGGTACGCCGAACGCATTTCCGAACAACGTGGCGTTCTCGACGAGCTCGACGCCACCATCGGTGAGGTGGCCCTGGTGATGACTCCGCACCTGTCCGGGGAGCCGATCGGACCCAAGGCGCTGGGCGCTTTGCTCGACAGCGCGCGCCGTCGGGGCGGAACGGCGCCGCCCGGCCCGCTGCGGCCGACGGTGGATTTGGAATCCGGGACGGGACTTGGCTCCATTTACCGGATGCGGCTAGCGTTGCCACAACTCGATCCGTCGGGGCTGACGCTGGGGCGCGTCGACGACGACCTGATCATCAGTGCGGGCGGATTGCGGCGCAGGGTTCGGTTGGCGTCCGTACTCCGGCGGTGCACGGTACTGGACGCGCACCTGCGGGGTACCGAGCTGACCGTACGTTTTCGACCAGACCCGGAGGTGTGGCCTAAGTGAGTGGGGCTCATCCCGAAATTGGTCCGGAGCTGCGCAGGCTCGCCCAGGCGATCCTGGACGGGATCGACCCGGCGATGCGGACGGCGGCCGCGCTGACCGCGGGCCGGGGCGTCGGGACCGGCAAGTGTCAGCAGGTGTGGTGTCCGGTGTGTGCGCTGGCCGCGCTGGCGACCGGTGACCAGCACCCGCTGATCACCGTGATCGCCGACCACAGCATCGCGTTGCTCGAAGTCGTGCGCGCGATGCTCGACGACATCAACGGCGCGGCGAAGCCGCCACCCGACGGTCCGCCCGGCGGTCCCCCCGGCGATGGCGCCCACGGGACGGAGACACCGGACGCCGCGACCAGGACCCGCTATCAGCCCATCCCGGTCACCGTCGAGGAATGACCGCCCGCGCCGAAGGTGGTCCATGGCGGATGCGATGGGTACAGTTGGCGCAGAACACCGGCGGGCGGGCGAGAGGGAGGGCCATGTGGTACTGGCTATTCAAGTACGTGCTCCTCGGCCCGTTGCTGTACTTGCTTGGTCGGCCAAAAGTTGAAGGCCTGGAACACATTCCGAGTTCCGGCCCGGCGATCCTGGCGAGCAACCACCTGGCGGTGATGGACAGCTTCTATCTGCCGTTGGTGGTGCGTCGCCGGATCACCTTCCTGGCGAAATCGGAATACTTCACCGGAACCGGCCTGAAGGGCTGGTTCCAGCGCTGGTTTTTCACCGCCGTGGGCCAGGTGCCGATCGACCGGACCGATGCCGACAGCGCGCAGGCGGCGCTGACCACCGCCGAACGGCTGCTGTCGGCGGGCAAGTTGCTGGGGATGTACCCCGAAGGCACCCGCTCGCCGGACGGCCGGCTGTACAAGGGCAAGACCGGCCTGGCGCGGCTGGCGCTGCACACCGGGGTGCCGGTGATCCCGGTGGCGATGATCGGCACGAACGTGGTCAACCCCCCCGGGACGAACATGTTGCGCTTCGGGCGGGTCACCGTGCGCTTCGGCAAGCCGATGGACTTCTCCCGCTTCGAAGGGCTGGCCGGCAACCGCTTCATCGAGCGGGCCGTGACCGACGAGGTGATCTACGAGCTGATGGGGCTTTCCGGCCAGGAATACGTGGACATCTACGCCGCCAGCCTCAAGGAGAACCGCAACGGCTCGAACGGTCAGGGTTCGACCGGCGAGGCTGCGCGGATCCCCGAAACCGCCGTCGGCTGATCGCCGGCGTCGACTAGCCGATCGCTGTCGCCGGCGTCAATTGCTGCGGCGCCGAATCCCGCGAGGGCTTACGGGCGGTGACCGTCAGCCCCGCCGCGACGAGGACCGCGATCGCCCACCACACGTAGGACATCCCGGCGAGTTGGCGCCACCAGACCGCGGTCGTCTCGTGATGCTTGGGCAACAGGTCGATCGGCGACCATCTCATCAGCGCCACGCCCGCGGCAGCGACCACGGCCAGCGCCACGTTGCGGCGCCGCCAGGCCAGCACGGCCAGCACCACGACGGTGGGCAGCCCCCACACCCAGTGGTGTGACCACGAGACCGGCGAGACCACCAGCCCGAACAGGGCGACGCACACGACGGCCAGCACGGGCTCGCCGGCCCGCAGCACCCGGCGCATCGCCCACACCGTCAGCGCGAGCATGAGCAGCGAGGCCGCCACCCACAGCACAAAGCGCTGCTGCTCACCCAGCCCGAGCCGGGCCAGCGACCCGGCGATGTTCTGATCGGTGTTCAGGGCCGCCTCGCCGATCCGATCGGTGTGCGCCAGGGTGTGCGTCCAGTACTCCCACGAATCGCTCCACGCCAGAACGAAACCCACCGCCGTCGCCCCCACGAAGGACGCCAGCGCCGTCAGTGCCGCGCGGTTGTCGCGCCGCAGCAGGAAGTAGAGCAGGAACACCGCGGGCGTGAGTTTGAGCGCTATCCCCACACCCAGCAGCAGGCCCCGCGGCCACGGGGTGCGGCGCGGCAGGCAGTCGGCGATCACCAGCGTCATCAACACGACATTGATCTGGCCGAAGGCGAAGTTCGACGTGATCGGTTCCAGCCAGATCGTCGCCGCCACGGTGATCACGACGGCCAGCCACCAGCGGCGCAGCCACGCCGGCCCGGGCAGCGCGGTGGAGGCGGCCCACACGTCCAGGCGGGTCAGCACGATCACCGTCGAGACGACCAGCAGCACCAACGTCAACGCCGTGATCGCGACGCTGGCGGCCGGCATGTGCAGCCAGGCGAACGGGCAGAACACGATCGCCGCCAGCGGGGGATAGGTGAACGGCAGGTCGAGCCCGATCGGTGTGTGGAACAACACATCGCCGTGGTACAGCGAATGCCCGTGCATCCAGGCCTGCGCGCCCATCTGATACACGTCGATATCGATGCGGTAGGGCGTGTGCCCGAACAGCTGCCAGGCCACGTAGCCCATGCCCGCCGCCGCCACTAGCCAAAGACCGCACCACAACAGGACCTGGCCGGGGCCACGTCCGCCTGGGAAGCCCACGCCGGGCGCCCGCCATCTACTCATGTCGCACAACAGCGTAATCGGTGCGCGGGGCTGGCACGCGGCCCAGCGCGGCTCACGCGGGGTCGGCGCGCACAGGCGTACGTTTCAAGAGTGCTCCACTGGTTCGTGCCGCGGGTGAACCGTTGGTTCGCGCACGACATCCTCGACGGCGGCCGGTTGCCCCTGCTGTGCTGCCTGGTGGCGTTCATCATGACCTTCTTCGTCGCCCGGACGTTCGTGCGCTTCATCCGCCACCGCGCGGCCGCCGGCCGCCCGACCAGATGGTGGCACCCGCGCAACGTGCACCTCGGCGGCGTGCACATCCACCACGTGACGTTCGGCGTGGTCCTGGTGTTGCTGTCCGGTCTGACCCTGGTCACCCTGTCCATCGACGGCCACGAACCCGAATTCACTTTGTCGGCAATCTTTTTCGGGATCGGCGCCGCGCTGGTGCTCGACGAGTACGCGTTGATCCTGCACCTGTCCGACGTGTACTGGGAAGAGGACGGGCGCACCTCGGTGGACGCGGTGTTCGCCGCGGTGGGAGTCGCGGGCCTGTTGATCATGGGCCTGCACCCGCTGATGTTCTTCCTCCCGATTTGGGAAGGTGCCGATTCGTGGCCGCTGCGGGCCGCGGCGGCCGGCGCTCTGGTGCTGACGCTGCCGCTGGCCGTGGTGGTGGTGCTCAAGGGCAAGGTGTGGACCGGTCTGCTCGGGATGTTCATCGTGGTCCTGCTGGTGATCGGCGCCGTCCGGTTGTCGCGGCCGCACGCGCCCTGGGCCCGCTGGCGCTACACCACCCAGCCGGAGAAGATGCGCCGCGCGCTGCAGCGGGAGCGCAGGCTGCGTCGCCCGATCGTGCGGGCCAAGCTGTGGGTCCAGTGCGCGATCGCGGGCACCCCCGGCCTGCCCGACGAACGCGCGGTCGACGCCCAACTCGACCACGACGTCCATGCCGCTCCGCCGCCTACGGAGCCCATCCTGATCAGCAGATAAGCTGCGCCGGTGCGGTACTTCTACGACACCGAATTCATCGAGGACGGCCGCACCATCGAGTTGATCTCCATCGGGGTGGTCGCCGAAGACGGCCGCGAATACTACGCGGTGTCCACGGAATTCGATCCGGAGCGCGCCGGGGCCTGGGTGCGCGCCAACGTGCTGCCCAAGCTGCCGTCGCCGGCGTCGCAGCTGTGGCGCTCGCGCAGGCAGATCCGCCTGGACCTGGAGGAGTTTTTCGACGTCCGGGGCAGCGACCCCATCGAGCTGTGGGCGTGGATTGGCGCCTACGACCACGTGGCGCTGTGCCAGCTGTGGGGCACCATGCCCGAGTTGCCGCGGGCGCTACCCCGTTTCACCCGGGACCTGCGGCAGTTGTGGGAGGACCGCGGGTGCCCGCCGATGCCGCCGCGGTCGCGCGATGCCCACGACGCGCTGGTCGACGCCCGCGACCAGCTGCTGCGTTTCCGGCTGATCACTTCGGCCGACGCAACCGGTCCCGGGTGCGATCGGAACGGGGGAGCGCCGGCCTGAGGCCGCCCGAACGACGTTCGCGCTGATCAGTCACCATCGCGCCCCGGTTACCATGGACCGATGAACTGGACCGTCGACATTCCGATCGACCAGCTGCCGTCGCTGCCTCCGCTGCCCGCCGACCTGCGGGCGCGGCTCGACGCCGCGCTGGCCAAGCCGGCCGCCCAGCAGCCCAGCTGGCCCGCCGAACAGGCGGCGGCGATGCGCACCGTCCTCGAGAGCGTGCCGCCGGTGACGGTGCCCTCGGAGATCGTCCGCCTGCAGGAGCAGCTGGCGCAGGTCGCCAAGGGTGAGGCGTTCCTGCTGCAGGGCGGCGATTGTGCGGAGACGTTCACCGACAACACCGAGCCCCACATCCGGGGCAACATTCGTGCCCTGCTGCAGATG
The DNA here is from genome assembly GCF_001667665.1 of Mycobacterium sp. E342. NCBI lineage: Bacteria > Bacillati > Actinomycetota > Actinomycetes > Mycobacteriales > Mycobacteriaceae > Mycobacterium > Mycobacterium sp. E342. The sequence continues at coordinate 7,172 of NZ_LZJM01000215.1, read as the reverse complement.
GCCGTGGTGCTGACCTACGGCGCCAGCATGCCGGTGGTCAAGGTGGCCCGCATCGCCGGCCAGTACGCCAAGCCGCGCTCGGCCGACATCGACGCCCTCGGGTTGCGGTCCTACCGCGGCGACATGATCAACGGCTTCGCGCCTGACGCGACCGCGCGCGAGCATGACCCGTCGCGGCTGGTGCGGGCCTACGCCAACGCCAGCGCGGCGATGAACCTGGTGCGGGCGCTGACGTCCTCGGGGCTGGCGTCGCTGCACCTGGTCCACGACTGGAACCGGGAGTTCGTCCGGACGTCGCCGGCCGGCGCGCGCTACGAGGCGCTGGCCACCGAGATCGACCGGGCCCTGCGCTTCATGAGCGCCTGCGGCGTGGCCGACCGCAACCTGCAGACCGCCGAAATCTACGCCAGCCATGAGGCTTTGGTGCTCGACTACGAGCGGGCCATGCTGCGGTTGTCGGAGAGCGAGGACGGGGAGCCGCAGCTGTTCGACCTGTCGGCGCACACCGTCTGGATCGGCGAGCGGACCCGCCAGCTCGACGGCGCCCACATCGCGTTCGCGGAGGTCATCGCGAACCCGATCGGTGTGAAGATCGGCCCCACGATGACCCCGGAACTGGCCGTCGAATACGTGGAACGGCTTGACCCACACAACAAGCCCGGCCGGTTGACGTTGGTGAGCCGCATGGGCAACCACAAGGTGCGCGATCTGCTGCCCCCGATCGTCGAGAAGGTACAGGCCACCGGTCACCAGGTCATCTGGCAGTGCGACCCCATGCACGGCAACACCCACGAGTCGTCCAACGGCTACAAGACCCGGCACTTCGACCGCGTCGTCGACGAGGTGCAGGGCTTCTTCGAGGTGCACCGCGCGCTGGGCACCCACCCGGGCGGCATCCACGTCGAGATCACCGGTGAGAACGTCACGGAATGCCTTGGTGGGGCGCAAGACATCTCGGACCTGGACCTGGCCGGGCGCTACGAGACCGCCTGCGATCCGCGGCTGAACACCCAGCAGTCGCTGGAGCTGGCGTTCCTGGTCGCCGAGATGCTGCGCGACTGAGTTCCTCCAACGGTCGTGTTCGCCGGGCCCTGCCCGGCCACCAGACCGTTCAGGTTGCTCCCGATCGTCCACGCCGCGGTGGCGACCAGCCCGGTCAGCGCCAGCACCAGCGCCACCCAGATCAGCACCATGCGCCGGCCGTGCTGCCGGGCGAACGCGAATTCACTGATCGGAATGCCCCCGAATTCCCCTGTCACGGGCTGGTATTCGGGCTCGTCGGGCTCGTCGTCGGAGTGTGGGTGGTGCTCAGGCTCTGACCAGTCCCCGGGGCCGCGGGTCAACTGCCGGGTGGGTTGGCGGACCGGGGCGGCCGAGGGTGCCTCGGGCCGTGCCGGTGCGACCGGGTGCTGGCTCATGCTGCCACGCTGCAGGGCCGCCGAGCGGTGCTGCGCCGAGTTGCGCGGCGTCGGCACCCGAAAGTCCGGCAGCCCAAGCTCTTCCGCGATCGCGTCGAGTTCGGCGCCCATTTCGATGGCGTCGGCATACCTGTCGGCGGGGTCGCGCGCGGTCGCGCGCTCCACGAACTCGTCGAACTGCGGGGGCACACCGTCGATCTGGGCGCTGGGCGGCGGCACGTCGGTGTCCAGCCGCTGGTAGGCGATGGACAGCGGCGAGTCGCCGGTGAACGGCGTCCGGCCGGTGAGCAATTCGTAGGTGAGGATCCCGGCGGAGTACACATCTCCGCGCGGACTGGCGTCGCCGTGGCGCACCTGCTCGGGTGAGAGGTAGGCCGCCGTCCCCAAAATGACGCTGGTGGAGGTGATTCCAGCGGCCGCGACGGCGCGGACCAATCCGAAATCGGCGATCTTCACGTCGCCGTCGTCGGAGATCAGCACGTTCTCCGGCTTGACGTCGCGATGGACCAGGCCGGCCCGGTGCGCCGCGGCGAGGCCACCCAGCACCGGGCGCAGCACCGCGGCCGCGGCATAGGGCGGCATCGGCCCACGCTCGGCCAGCAGCTCGCGCAGCGTGCCGCCCTCGATCAGCTCCATCACCAGGAAGGGGTGGCGGGCGTCCAAACCCTGGTCGTAGACCGCGACCAGGCCCGGGTCCTTGAGCCTGGCGACCGCGCGGGCCTCGCGCTGAAACCGGGTCAAGAACTGGTCGTCGCCCGCGTAGCGGGTATCCATCACCTTCACCGCCACCGGACGGTCGAGCCGGGTGTCCAGGCCGCGGTACACCGTCGAGGTTCCACCGCTGGCGATCCTGGACTGCACCAGGTACCGGCCATCCAGCAACGCGCCCTCCAAGGGGTCTCCCGTCGCGGTGTCGATCCGGCGGCGATGCGGGCCGGGACGTCCCGGGACACCGCCGGGCGGTTCAGCTTCGGCCACGGGGCCATCGTAGGTGCGGCCCCCGTTTGGCCGGAAAACACCGGTTCGATCCGCGTGGCAAGGCCTACACTGGCGCCGTGAGCAGCATTCCTGCCGGCGACGATGTTTTGGATCCCGACGAGCCAACCTACGACCTGCCGCGGGTGGCCGAATTGCTCAGGATCTCGGTCAGCAAGGTCCAGCAGCAACTCCGCGAGGGTCACCTGGTCGCGGTGAAACGGGACGGCGGCGTGGTGGTGCCGCAGGTGTTCTTCACCAAGTCCGGTGAGGTGGTCAAGAGCCTGCCGGGGCTGTTGACGATCCTGCACGACGGCGGCTACCACGAAACCGAGATCGTGCGGTGGTTGTTCACCCCCGACCCGTCGCTGACCATCACCCACGACGGCAGCCGGGATGCCATCAGCAACGCCCGCCCGGTCGACGCCCTACACGCGCACCAGGCCCGGGAAGTGGTGCGCCGGGCGCAGGCCATGGCTTACTGAGCGGTGACTTCGCCTTGATCGCACCGGTTGTCAATCCGCCGGTCGGGGGCGCAATAGAGGGTGTACCAGGCGATCAACGCGCAGGCGGTGGCCAGCGAGACGTGCAGCCATGAGTACATCCCGTGCGAGCCGTCGGGTTTGAAGATCACCATCACCCACGTCGACAGGCCGGCGATGATCGCGATCGCCCGTCGTGACTGCGCGAGCGGGGCCGCCACCGCCAGCGGCCAGGAGTAGTACCACGGCAAAGCCGCGGGGACGAACAGCACCACGACCAGCATCGAGACCGCGATGCCGGTCAGCGCGGCCCGGTCGTCGCGCCGGAACCGCCACCACAACAGCGGCAGCGACACCGCGATGATCGCGATGCCGACGAACCGGGTGATCCGCAGCAGCGGGTAGAAGTGCACCGCGAAAACCCCGCTGAACGCGGCGTGGATGAGGTTGGCGGCCGCGGTCGGCACCGTGAGCCAGTTGATGATCTTCACCGACCCGGCCAGCGCCGTCAGCCAGCCCAGGCCCACGTGTGCCGCGGCCGACAGGATGCCGAACACGACGGCGAAGATCAGCAGCGACATCGCCGTGGCCACCACGAACGCCCAGGCCGGCCGGTACCCGCGGCGGTCACGCAAATGCCGCGTCCACACCCAGACCATGAACGGCAGGGCGATGCCGGCGGTGGCCTTGACCGCGATCGCCACGGTGATCAGCGACGTGCCCAGGACGTGGCGGCCGGCGAAACTCAGCGCGATGCCGGCGGCCATCAGTCCCACCATGAGCATCTCGTTGTGCACCCCGCCCATCAGATGGATGAGCACCAGCGGGTTGAGAACACAGATCCACAACGCCGTCGGGCCGTCGGTGCCGAGGTGGCGGGTCAACCGCGGGGTGGCCCAGATCAGCAGCGCCAGGCCCGGCAGCATGCACAGCCGCAGCAGCGCGGTCCCGGCCACCACGTTGTTGCCGACGGCCATGGTGACGAACTTCGCTACCAAGATGAACGCCGGGCCGTAGGGGGCGGTGGTGATCGTCCAGATGGGACTGACGTTGTCCAGCAGGCTGTTCGGGTTGGCGACCGGGCCGACCGCGTAGGGATCAAGGCCGTCGCGTAGCAGCGCGCCCTGGGCCAGGTAGGAATACGTGTCCCGGCTGAAGACCGGCACCGACAGCAGCAACGGCGCCAGCCAGAAGCCGGTGGTGGCCTTCATCGTGAACTCGGTCATCTCGCCGGCCAGTACGCGCCGGCCCAACCCCAGCCAGGCGATCAGCATGAGGCCGACGCCCGTCCACAAGACCACGGACGACAGCACCAGGCCATGGCCGAATCGCAGCCACGACATGTGGATCGACTCCAAGAGCGGGTCGTGTTGCCGGATGCTGCCCGCGCCCAGGCCGCCCACGCTGATCAGTAACGAACCGAGCATGCCGAGCTTCGCCGGCGCGGACTGCTCCGCGGTGGCGAACGCGCGCAGCTGCGAAAACCGCCCGCCGCCAGCCGGTTCCGTTGCCGGGGTGTCGGACGGCGGGATGTGCGTCGGGGTCGTCATCGGCTCAGGCGGACCGGTCGGTGGCCATTCGGGCCAACTCGGAAAGCCCCGCTTTGGCCGCCGGGTCGATGGGCGCGGCGGCCAACGCGGCCAGCGCCCGCTGGGTCAGGTCGGCGATGCGCCGCTCGGCTGCGGCGAGGGCGCCCACGGACTCGATGACCGCCCGCAGCCGGTCCACCTCCGCATCGGTCAGCTGCGCCCCGATCGAGTCGCGTAACAGCTTGGCGCCCAACGGATCCGACTTGTCCGCCAGCTCCAGCGCCTCGGCCAGCAGCACGGTGCGCTTGCCCGACCGCAGATCGTCACCCGACGGCTTGCCGGTCACGTCCGGGTCCCCGAACACCCCCAGTACGTCGTCGCGCAACTGGAACGCCACCCCGAGGTCCGTCCCGAACCGGCCGAACACGTCCTGCACGTCGGGTCGGTCGGCGGCGGCGGCCACCCCCAATTGCAGCGGTCGCGACACGGTGTAACAGGCGGTCTTGTAGGTGTCGACGTTCATCGCCGACGCGATCGATTCGGCGGCGCTGGCTTCCGCGACGATGTCCAGGTATTGACCGCCCAGCACCTCGGTCCGGATTTCGGCCCACACTCGCTGGACGCGCCGCGCGGCCGCGGGGGACAGGTCGGCTCGAAAGACGATGTCGTCGGCCCAGGACAGCGCGAGGTCACCGAGCAGGATAGCGGCCGAGATGCCGAATCGCTCCGGCGAGCCTCGCCACCCCCGGTCGCGGTGCAGCTCGGCGAACTTGACGTGAGCCGTCGGCCGGCCGCGGCGGGTGGACGAGTCGTCGATCACATCGTCATGCACCAGCGCGCAGGCGTGCAGCAACTCCAGCGCGGAAAACAGCAGCAGCACTTCGGAAGTGGGCTCCTCGGTCGCTACGGCGCGCCAGCCCCAGTAGGCGAAGGCGGGCCGCAGCCGTTTGCCCCCGTTGAGCGCGAAATCCTCGAGGGCAGCGACCAATACCTCGTAGTCGCCGCCGATGTGGGCGGTGTCGGCGCGCCGGTCGTGCAGATACCGCCGCAGTCGATCGGTGATCGCGCCGGTCAACTCGACGGTTGCCGCTGCTGCTGGGGCTTTCGGGCTCAGCGCGGCGCCCCTTTCCCTCGACGTGGCTCCGGTGTATGGCAGGCCCGACCAGTGTATTCGGCGCAGCGCCGGAGGTCGTTGCCACACGGGGAGGCGGGAGGCAGCGGTTGCTTCGACTGGCTTACTATTCCGCCGCAAGGGGGCGGCACCCCCACGCCTATGCTGGCGGGGGTGTCGGGGCCGCCCGCTGCTGCGGCCGGGAAACGCCCCAAGCATTCGTCGGATGGAGAGAAGTCGCGTGACACTCAACACCATTGCGCTCGAGCTGGTGCCGCCCAACGCCGATGAAGGCCGGGAGCGGGCGCTCGAAGACGCGCGAAAGGTGGTGCAGTTCTCGGCGGAATACGGTCTGGTCGGCCGGCTCCGGCACGTGATGATTCCGGGCATCATCGCCGAGGACGACGACCGTCCCATTGCGATGAAGCCCAAGCTGGACGTGCTGGACTTCTGGTCGATCGTCAAGCCCGAGCTGGCGGGAATGCACGGGCTGTGCACCCAGGTCACGGCCTTCTCCGACGAGCCGACGTTGCGCAAGCGGCTCACCGATCTGCGCGAGGCCGGGATGGAGGGCGTGGTCTTCGTCGGCGTGCCGCGCACCATGAACGACGGCGAGGGATCCGGCGTCGCGCCGACCGACGCGCTGTCGATCTATCGCGAGTTGGTGCCCAACCGCGGCGTGATCCTGATCCCCACCCGCGAGGGGGAACACGGCCGGTTCAACTTCAAGTGCGACCAGGGCGCCACCTACGGCATGACCCAGCTGTTGTATTCCGACGCGATCGTGGGGTTCCTGCGCGAGTTCGCCGAGAGCACCGAGCACCGGCCGGAGATCCTGCTGTCGTTCGGCTTCGTCCCGCAGATGGAGAGCCGGGTCGGCCTGATCAACTGGCTGATTCAGGACCCGGGCAACGCGGCGGTGGCCGCCGAGCAGGAGTTCGTCAGGCGATTGGCCGCCAGCGAACCGCCGCAGAAGCGCCGGCTCATGGTCGACCTGTACAAACGCGTGATCGACGGGGTTGCCGAGCTGGGCTTCCCGCTCAGCATCCACCTCGAGGCGACCTACGGAGTGTCGGCGCCGGCCTTCCAGACGTTCGCGGAGATGCTGGCGTACTGGTCACCCCCGCCGCAGGGCTAGCTGGGCGTTTGGTCCCGGGGTGCGGTGACCCGCGGCGAGCGGTCGCGGTTCATCCAGGCCAGCAGCGCGACCACGCCGGCGGCGGCAAAGGACGCGATGCCCAGCCACACGCCCGCCCCGGTGAAGGAGCGCGTGTTCGGGTCGGTGTAGCGGGCCTGGGCGGTCATGGTGCTCACGACGCCCGGTTTGAGCTTCCAGGACACCACCGTGGACTCGACCCGATCGCCGTTGGTGGAGGTCACCACCCCGGGAAAGGCGACGGTCAGCTCGACGTCGGCCTCGGAATCGGTGAGCGAGGTGAGGTCGGCGCGGCCCTCGAGTATCACCAGGTTGCCGTTGCGGCGCAGCGACAGGTTGACGCCCTGCGCGTCGGAGTTCATGTTGGCCAGCTGCGGCAACTCGGCAAAGGTCAGATCGGAGAACACCGCCTGTGACCCCACGTAGCCGTCGCTGTCGTAGTTCGACACCGCCACCTTCTGGCTGAACGGCAGGTTGTTGCTGTCCAGCTGGGGGCCGGTG
>NZ_LZJM01000214.1:0-85371 GCF_001667665.1 Mycobacterium sp. E342 | reverse complement strand
TCGAAAGTGACCCTGACGACCAGCCGACCGACGTAACCGAGGAGCACGCCATGAAGGAGAACCTGTCGGGCGCCATCTGGCGCCTGGCCATCTTCTTGGTCGTGTGCACCCTGGGCCTGGTCGCGATGCTGGCGATCTTCGCGCAGCTGCGGTTCGGCAACGAGATGCCGTACAAGGCCAGGTTCAGCAACGTGTCCGGGCTCGAGGTCGGAAACTTCGTCCGCATCGCGGGCGTCGAGGTCGGCAAGGTGAGCAAGATCTCGGTCCAGGACGACGGCACCGTGGTCGTCGACTTCAGCGCCGACAACACGGTGGTGCTGACCGACGGCAGCAAGGCGGTCATCCGCTACCAGAACCTCATCGGCGGCCGCTACCTGGCGCTGCAGGAAGGACCCGGTGGCACACGGCAACTCCGGCCCGGCGACACCATTCCGCTGGGCCGGACGTCGCCGGCGCTGGATCTGGACGCGCTGATCGGCGGCTTCCGCCCGTTGTTTCGCGCGCTGGATCCCAACCAGGTCAACACCTTGTCCAGCGAACTCATCAAGGCGTTCCAGGGCGAGGGCGCAACGATCAGTTCCGTTTTGGCGCGCACCGCCGCGCTGACCAACGCCCTGGCGGACCGGGACCGGCTCATCGGGCAGGTCATTCTCAACCTGCACACGGTGTTGGGCTCGCTCGGAGACCAGAGCGCCCAGTTCGCAAACACCGTCGACTCGTTGTCCCGGCTCCTGGAAACGCTCGCCGACCGTAAGCGAGACATCAGCAGCGGGATCGCCTACGCCAACGCCGCGGCCGGTTCGGTCGCCGACCTGATCGCGAAAGGCCGCGCGCCCCTGGCGAAGATCCTCGGCGAGGGCGACCGGGTGGGCGGCCTGATCATGGCCGACCGAGACTATTTCGACGACTTCCTCAACACCCTGCCGGATGCCTACCAGATGCTGAACCGCCAGGGCCTCTATGGCGACTTCTTCAGTTTTTATCTCTGCGAAATGCTCTTCAAGCTGAACGGCAAAGGCGGGCAGCCGGTTTACGTCAAAGTGATCGGCCAGCCCTCGGGGAGGTGCACGCCGCGATGAAGTACTTCTCCGAACGCAATCCGCTGGCCGTCGGCGCGATCGGTGTCGTGGTCGTCGCAGGCGTGGTGGCGGTGTCGCTGACCTACGACAAGCTGCCCTTGTTCAAATCGGGCAGGCAATATTCGGCATACTTCGCCGAGGCGGGCGGGCTGTTAACGGGTGCCGCCGTGCAGGTTTCGGGTCTGAAGGCGGGCACGGTGGACAGCATCGCGCTCGACGGCCCGCGGGTCCTCGTCACGTTCGAGGTGGACAAGCACATCCGGATCGGGGATCGCAGCGAGGCATCGATCAAGACCAAGAGCCTGCTGGGCGCCAAGATCCTCGAGATCACCACCCGCGGCGACGGCAGGCTGTCCGGGCCTATTCCGCTCGAGCACACCCACGCGCCCTACCAGCTGCCCGACGCGCTCGGCGACCTCGGCGCCGCCATCAGCGGGATCGACACCAACCGGTTGTCCGAATCACTGGCGGTGCTGGCGGACACCTTCTCCGACACCCCCGCCGACCTGAAGATGGCGGTAGCCGGCGTCGCGCGGTTCTCACAAACGTTGAGCGACCGCGACACGCAATTGCGAAATCTCTTGGCCAACGCCAACAAAGCCACCACCGTGCTGAGCGAACGCAGCGACCAGATCGCCCGTCTGGTCACCGACACCAACGCCCTGCTCGTCGAGTTGCAGAGCCAGAGCCGCGCGCTGGACCAGATCTCGGGCAACATCGCGGCGGTGAGCCGGCAGATCAAGGGGCTCATCGCCGACAACCGCCAGACCCTCAAGCCGGCACTGGACAAGCTCAACGAGGTCTTGACCATCGTCGACAACCGCAAAGAACGAGTGCGGCAGGCGATCAGGAAGTTCGATGACTATGCGCTGTCGCTCGGCGAATCGATGTCCAGCGGTCCGTGGTTCAACTTCTACATCGCCAACCTGATCCCCGGTCAGTTCATCCAACCGTTCGTCGACGCCGCGTTCTCCGACCTGGGCCTGGACCCGAATGTGCTGCTGCCGTCGCAACTCACCGACCCGCAGGTCGGTCAGCCGGGAACACCGGCCCTGCCGGTGCCGTTCCCGCGCACGGGTCAGGGCGGCGATCCGAGGCCGAACCTCCCGGACGCGATCACCGGCAATCCCGGTGATCCGCGCTACCCCTACCGTGAGCCGCCCCCCGCGCCGCCGCCGGGCGGACCGCCGCCGGGGCCACCACCGCTCGCCCCGGGGCAGACGGCCCCACCCCCGGCGCCTCCTTCGCCGTCGCCGGTATTCGTACCGGCGCCGGGTGAGTCGCCGTCGCCGCCGAAAGCCGGTGAAAGATGAACCGCCACAACGCCAGGATCGCCCTGGCCGCCGCGCTGATGCTGACCTTCCTCGCCGGTGTCGCGGCGGCCTGGCACTCGTCCGCGGTGAGCCGCACCACCACGGTGGTCGCCTACTTCACCAACAGCAACGGCATCTTCGTGGGCGACGAGGTGCGCATCCTGGGTGTGGCGGTCGGTCACATCAAGAAGATCGAGCCGCAACCCGAGCGCGTCAAGATCACCTTCTGGTATGAGGCCCGATACCAGGTGCCCGCCGACGCCAAGGCCGTGATCCTGTCGCCGTCCCTGGTTACCGCGCGGGCGATTCAGCTGACCCCCGCCTACACCGGCGGACCGCGGATGCAAGACGGCGCCGTGATCCCGCAGACGCGCACCGCGGTCCCGGTGGAGTGGGACGATCTGCGTCAGGACCTCGAAAAGCTGACCCAGATGCTGCAGCCGACACATGGCGGCCTGAGTCCCCTCGGGTCGCTGGTCACGACCGCCGCGAACAACCTGCGCGGCCAGGGAGTGTCCATCCGCGATACCATCGTCAAACTCTCCCAAGCGGTTTCGGCGCTCGGCGACCACAGTGACGATCTGTTCAGCACGGTGAAGAACCTGTCGATTCTGGTTTCGGCGTTGCAGAGCAGTGGTGACCTGATGCGGCAGCTGAACCAGAACCTGGCGTCGGTCACCGGCCTGCTGACCAACGACCCCGACGAGGTCGCCAAGGCGCTCACGGCACTTTCCGACGTCGTCGGCGACGTGCGGACCTTCGTGGCCGACAACCGGGAAGCGCTCGGCACGACGTCGGACAGGCTGGCGTCGGTGTCGACGGCGCTGAACAACAGCCTCGACGACTTGAGGCAGGCCCTGCACATCGCCCCCACCGAGCTGCAGAACTTCATGAACATCTATCAGCCCGCGCAAGGCACGCTGAGCGGTGCGCCGGCGTTCGCCAACTTCGCCAATCCCGTCGCCTTCCTGTGCGGGGCGATACAGGCGGCGTCGCGCCTGGGCTGGGACCAGTCGGCGAAGCTGTGCGTTCAGTACCTGGCCCCGATCATCAAGAACCGTCAGTACAACTTTCCGCCGCTGGGCGAGAACCTGGTGGTCGGCGCCACGGCGCGCCCGAACGAGGTGACCTACAGCGAGGACTGGATGCGCCCGGATTATGTTCCGCCGCAGCCGAATCCCGGCGGAAGCCCGGGCGTCCCGGCCGCGCCGGCCCGGGTGCACCCGACCAATCCCGCCGACGGCTTGCGCGGGTTGATGCTGCCGACCGAGGGTGGATCGTGACGGCCGGGGGCCTGCGTCGCGCCGCGATGGGCTTGCTGGCGGTGCTGGTGATGGTCGCGCCGGCGGGCTGCGGCTGGCGCGGCCTGAACTCGGTCGCGCTGCCGGGAACCGCCGGACGCGGCCCCGGGGCGTTCACGATCCAGGCGCAACTGCCCGACGTGGGCACCCTCGAACAGAACTCGCGTGTGCAGGTCGGTGACGTCACCGTCGGCAATGTCACCAGGATCGAGCGGCAGGGCTGGCATGCGCTGCTGACGATCCGGCTCGACGGCGATGTCGACCTGCCGGCGAACGCGACGGCAACGATCGGCCAAACCAGCCTGCTGGGTTCCCTGCATGTCGAGCTCGCGCCGCCCACCGACGTCCCGCCCCGGGGCAGGCTGCGGGAGGGGTCGCTGATTGCCCTGTCGTCGGCCGGCAGTTACCCGTCGACGGAGCAGACCCTCGCCGCTATCTCGTTGTTGCTCAACGGCGGTGGGATCGGCCAGATCCAGGACATCACCCAGTCGCTGAGCACCGCGCTGGCCGGACGCGCCGACGACCTCCGCAGCCTGATAGCCCAGCTCGACACCTTCACCGGCCACGTGGCCGACCAGACCGGCGACATCATCGCCGCCGCCGAGAGCATCAACGCCCTGGTCGGCCAGTTCGCGGATCAAAAGCCGGTGATGGACAGGGCGCTGACGGCCATCCCGGCCGCGCTTCGCACCCTGGCCGACGAGCGACAGACCCTGGTGGAGGCGCTGGATCAATTCGGCAAATTCAGTGCGCTGGTTGCCGATTCGACACGGCAGACAAAGGATGCTCTGGTCAAAGAGCTCAACGACCTGGCGCCGGTGCTGGAATCGCTGGCCAACGCGGGTCCCGCCATGACCCGCGCGTTGAGCCTGCTCGCCACCTATCCCTTCCCGAAGGAGACCATCAGCAAGTGGGCCCGCGGGGACTACGCCAATCTGACGGCCATCATCGACCTCACGCTGAGCCGGCTCGACGCGTCATTTTTCACCGGCACCCGCTTCGAGGGCAATTTGACGGAGCTGGAGCTGCAGTGGGGTCGCACGATCGGCCAGATGCCGAGCCCGTACACCGCCGGCAATCCGCTTGTCGCGCCGTATCATTGGGATCAGGGCCGTTGACATGCCGCCCTTGTCCAGACGCGTCCTCATCCAGTTGGCGATCTTCGTGATCGTCGCGATGATCGGCGGCGCCGTGATGGTGTTCGGCTACATCCAGGTGCCGGCCATGGTCGGCATCGGACGGTATCGGGTCACCGTCGAGCTGCCGCAGGCCGCGGGTCTATACCCCAGCGGCAACGTCACCTATCGCGGCACCGAAGTCGGCCGGGTCGACAGCGTGCGTCTCACCGATGCCGGCGTCGCGGCGGTGCTCTCCCTGAAGTCGGGGATCGACATCCCGTCGGACCTCGATGCGCAGGTGCACAGCCAATCGGCGGTGGGAGAGCAATACGTCACCCTGCTGCCACGCAGGGATTCGCCCCCGCTGCGGGACGGCGATGTGATCCGGGCCGATCGCGTGTCGGTGCCGCCCGACTTGGACACGATGCTGGATGCGGCGAACCGGGGCTTGGAGTCGGTCCCGCGTGAGGACCTCAAGACCGTCGTCGACGAGGCGTCCACCGCCGTCGGTGGGCTCGGTCCGGACCTGTCCCGGCTCGTGGCCGGCGCCAGCTCGCTGTCCATCGAGGCGCGAAAGAACCTGGGTGCGCTGCTCACCCTCATCGACGACTCCAAGCCGGTGCTCGACACGCAGACCGACACCTCGGACGCGGTGCAGGCGTGGGCCGCGCACCTGGCCGAGCTCACCCGCGGGGTGCAGAAAAGCGACGCCGCCCTCCGGCGCGTGTTGGAGCAAGGCGCGCCGGCCGTCGGGGAAGTTCGTCAGCTCTTGGAACGGGTAAACCCGACGCTGCCGGTCGTGCTGGCCAACCTGATCGGCGTCGGGCAGGTGGCGCTGACCTATCACGCCGGCCTCGAGCAGCTGCTGGTCCTGCTTCCCCAGGCGGTGGCCACGATCCAGGCGATCAACGTCCCCAACAGGAACACCAAGCAGGGCTACAAGGGCGCCTTCCTGAGCTTCAACCTGCGACTGAACCTGCCGCCACCGTGTCTGACCGGCTTTCTGCCGGCACAGCAGCAGCGGGTTCCGTCGTGGGAGGACTACCCGGACCGGCCCGCGGGCGACCTGTATTGCCGGGTGCCGCAGGACTCGGCGCAAAACGTCCGCGGGGTCCGCAACACCCCGTGCGTGGGCCACCCGGGCAAGCGGGCCCCGACGGTGCAGATGTGCGACGGCGACGAAAGCTACGTTCCGCTCAACGACGGTTACAACTGGAAAGGCGACCCGAACGCGACGCTTTCGGGTCAGCCCGTCCCGCAGCCGCGCCCGCAAGCGGCGCAGGCACCGCCCGTTCCGGACCCCGTCCCGGTGCCGATCCCGGCGGCCGAGTACGACCCGGCCACCGGCACCTACGTCGGCCCCGACGGGCATGTCTACACGCAATCGGATCTGGCCACCGCCGGGGGAAAGGAGCGCACATGGCAGACGATGTTGCTACCGCCGAATTGACCGGGCTCCCTGCGGAAGTCGGCGACGGCTCCAAGCACCAGGAGCGGCCACGCGACGCCGCTCCGATCCGGCTGACGCTGACCGTCGGACTTGTCATCGTCTGCGCGCTGATCGGGCTGATCGGGTGGGTTGGGCTGCGTGCTCACCGGGCGCATGAGGACCAGGAGCAGCGCACGCTTTTTCTGCGGGCCGGTCGCCAAGCTGCGGTCAACCTCACCACGGTCGACTTCCGTCAAGCCGACGCCGACGTGCAACGCATCCTGGCCGGTGCGACCGGGCAGCTCTACGACAACTTCTCCAGACGTTCGCAGCCCTTCATCGACGTGGTGTTGCGAACCCAGTCGAGGTCCGTCGGAACGGTGACGGAAGCGGGCATCGAATCGCAGTCCGGCGACCGCGCCGAGGTCCTGGTCGCTGTCACGGTCCGCACGTCGAACGCCGCGGCGGCCGAACAGCAGCCGCACGCCTGGCGAATGCGGCTCTCCGTCGTCAAGGTCGGCGGCGAGGCGAAGGTGTCGAACGTGGAGTTCGTGCCATGAGAAACAACTGGTCTCGGGTGCTGGCATACGGTGTGCTGCCGGGGCTGGCGCTGTCGCTTGCGTCCGGGGCCGGATTGCTGAAGTGGCAGGGTTCGTCGATCGCCGGCGCCGACCGGGGTCGCATCGAGGCCACCCAGGCGGCGCGTGATGGCACCGCCGCCCTGCTGACCTATCGGCCGGACACCGTCGAGCGCGACCTGGGCGCCGCGAGTGAGCGGCTGACCGGGCGGTTCAAGGACACCTACACGTCGCTGACCCGGGAAGTCGTCATCCCCGGTTCGAAGCAGCGGCATATCTGGGCGCTGGCCACCGTCCAGTCTGCGGCTTCGGTGTCGGAGGGGCCCGACCACGGCGTCGTCTTGCTGTTCGTCAACCAGACCACGATCGTCGGCGCCGACGCGCCCGCATACACGGCGTCCAGCGTCCGGGTCACGCTGGACAAGGTCGGGGGCCGCTGGTTGATCTCCGGGTTCGATCCGGTTTAGGGGCGTCAATCTTTGTTCGCGGCAACGGTTCTGGCCGCATCCCACTGCCTCTGCACCGCGCGTTCGCTGGCCGTGGTAATTAGGCCCGACGGCGCGAAGAACTTCGACGGTATCGGTTCATCCTCCGTCAGCGGCCGGCCTCGGCCGCGAATCGCCTGATAAGACACCATGATCCCGACGATTAACACGATGACCACGACCAGCGCGAACAGAACCGACAGGGTGCCCTGGACGAAGGTGTTCCTGATGACGTCGTCGAGCTGATGAACGTTCTTGGCCGAACCGAACGATGTCTTGCCGGCGTTGCGGGCCGCCAGATATCGGAAGTGCTGCGTCCAGTAACCGACATTGGGATCCGAGGAGAAAATCTTCTGCCACGACGCGGTGAGCGTGACGGCCAAATCCCACAGCAGCGGAATACCCGGAATCCAGGCCCACTTCAATAGGCCCTTCTTGATGACCACGACCGTGATGACGGTCAGCGCGACGGCGGCGAGCAGCTGGTTGGCGATGCCGAACAGCGGGAACAGGGTGTTGATTCCACCCAGCGGGTCCGTCACGCCCATCAGCAGGATGCTGCCCCAGGCGGCGGCCACCGCCAGGCTGCAGAGCCAGACGCCCGGGCGCCAGCTCGGGTTTCGCAGCCTGGTCAGCGGACCACCCAGGTTGCCCAGCGCGTCGGACAGCATGAAACGCGCGACGCGGGTGCCCGCGTCGACGGCGGTCAGGATGAACAGCGCCTCGAACATGATCGCGAAGTGATACCAGAACGCCTTGAGGCCCGCCCCGCCGAAGACCCGTTGCAACACCTCCGCCATGCCGAATGCCAGCGTGGGCGCTCCACCGGTGCGTGACACGATCGACTTTTCGCCGACGCCGGCGGCGGCCTGACTGAGTTGAGTTGCGCTGGTGGGGATCCCCGGCAGGCCGAGCCGATTGACGTAGTCCGCGGCGGTGGCCGCGGTGCCGCCGGTTTGAGCGGGCGGGGCGTTGAGGGTGAAGTAGAGGTGCTGGTCGAGGATCGACGCGCTGATCAGCGCCATGACGGCGACGAACGATTCGGTGAGCATGCCGCCGTAGCCGATGAGCCGCATCTGGCTTTCCTTCTCCAGCAGCTTGGGTGTCGTCCCCGAGGAGATCAGCGCGTGGAATCCGGACAGCGCCCCGCACGCGATCGTGATGAACAGGAACGGGAACAGCGACCCGGGGAACACCGGCCCGTCGCCGCGGGCGGCGAACCGCGAGACCGCGGGCGCCTGCATGAGTGGCAGCGAGACACAGATGCCGACCGCGAGCAGGGCGATGGCCCCGACCTTCATGAACGTGGAGAGGTAGTCGCGCGGTGCGAGCAGCAACCACACCGGCAACACCGATGCCACGAAACCGTAGCCGACGATGAGCCAGGCCACCGTGGTCGGTGAGATGCTCAACCACGTTGCCCCCCAAGGTGTTTGGCCGACCCAGTTGCCGGAGGCCACGGCCAGCATCAGTAGCACGAAGCCGATGATCGACACCTCGGCCACCCGTCCCGGCCGCAAGAAACGCAGATAGCAGCCCATGAATAGGGCGATCGGGATGGTCATGGCGATGGAGAACACGCCCCATGGGCTCTGGGCCAGGCCCCGCACCACCACCAGCGCCAGCACCGCGATGATGATCACCATGATGACGAACGCACCGACGAGCGCGGCGGCGCCGCCGGTGGCGCCGAGTTCGTCGCGGGCCATCTGGCCCAGGGAGCGCCCCCGCCGCCGGGTGGAGATCCACAAGACCAGGTAATCCTGCACCGCGCCGGCGAACACCGCCCCGAGGATGATCCAGATGCTGCAGGGCAGGTAACCCATCTGGGTCGCCAGCACCGGACCGACAAGTGGGCCGGCCCCGGCGATGGCGGCGAAATGGTGGCCGAACAGCACCCGCCGGTCGGTGGGCACGTAGTCGCTGCCGTCCTCGAACACTTCGGCCGGGGTGGCGTGGTCGTCGCGGGGGCGGACGATCTTCATCTCGATCAGCCGGGCGTAGAACCGGAAGCCCAGGACATAGGTGCAGATCGCCGCGACCACGAACCAGACGGCGTTCACCGTCTCACCGCGCGCGAACGCGATGATGGCCCACGCGACGGCACCGATCACGGCGATGGCGGCGAAGAAGATCTTGTGCCGGCCGGTGATGGGGGAGCGGTCGACGATCGCGACGGGCGGTAACCCGTCGTCGGTGTGGATGTAGCTGACGTCTTTGTCGTGCTCTTTGACTGCCACGGCCGAAAACCCTACGCGCGCGAGACGAACTCCGCCCTTCTTAATACAGCGCCCGCACGCTGTCGATGGTGTCGGCCTCGGCCGGGCCCTTGTCTTCGCGGTAGCGCAGCACCCGCGCGAACCGCAGCGCCACCCCGCCGGGATAGCGCGAGGACTTCTGGACACCGTCCAGCGCCACCTCGACCACCTGCTCGGGCCGCAGCCGCACCACGTAACCGTCCGTTCCGGCGACCGCGAGTTCGGAGAACCGCGCCGTCTGCCAATCCAGCATGGCGTCGGTCATGCCCTTGAAAGTCTTTCCCACCATGACGAATTCGCCCGTGGCCGGATCGCGCGCCCCGAGGTGGATGTTGGAAAGCTTGCCGGTGCGTCGCCCGGATCCCCACTCGACCGCGAGCACCACCAGGTCCAGCGTGTGCACCGGCTTCACCTTCAGCCACCCCGCTCCGCGGCGGCCCGCCTGGTACGGCGCGTCCGGCGCCTTGGCCAGCACGCCCTCGTGGCCGGCGGCCAGTGTCGCGTCCAGGAACGCGGCCGCCTCGGCGGCGTCCGAGGTGTGCAGCCGATCGACCCGCTGCGCGGCCGGCACCAGCGCGTCCAGGGCGGCCAGCCGCTCGGCGGCCGGCGCGTCGAGCAGGTTGGCGCCGTCGCGGTGCAGGATGTCGAAGAAGAACACCGAAAGTGGTTGCGCCGCACGCGCCGCCGCGACGTCGACCGATCGGCCGAACCGGGACGCGGTGACCTGGAAGCGGTGCGGTGCGTTGTCGGGCCGCAGCGCGATCGCCTCACCGTCGGCGATGAGGTCACGCACCGGCAGCGCCAGGGTCGCCTCCACCACCTCCGGCAGCCGTGCGGTGACGTCGTCGAGGCTTCGGGTGTAGACGGTGACCTGGTCGCCGGACCGGTGGATCTGCACCCGCGCGCCGTCCAGTTTTGCTTCGAAAATCGTTGTGCCGCCGTGGCGTTCCAGCGCATCGGCCACCCCGGTCGCGGTCTGTGCCAGCATCGGGCCGACGGGCCGGCCGACCCGCAGCGCGAACGCGTCCAGCGCCCTAGCCCCGCCGCCCAGGGCGGCGGCCGCCACGGACGGCAAGTCCCCGCCCAGCATCGCGGCGCGCTGCACCGCGGCGACGGGGAGGTCGGCGGCCTTGGCCACCGCGTCGGCCATGATCCCGCTCAGCGCCCCCTGGCGCAGCTCGCCGCCGAGCAACCGCACCAGGAAGGTCTGCTCGGCTTCGGTCGCGGCGGCGAACAGGCCGGCGATCAGCTCGGCGCGCCGCGCCTGCGACCCCTTGCCCGACACCGCGCCGATCTCCGAGAAGCGGGCGTCCACGCCGCCGACGGTCAGCGTCGGGTGCGAGGCGGGCGGCGGCCGCGAGCGTAGCGATGCCCACCCGACCCCGATCTGGCGCTGGGGCAGCTCACCGGAGAGCCAGGACACCACGATCGCGACGCCGTCGGGGTCGGCCGCCGCGCGCCGCAACAGGTCGGCGATGTGGGCGACCTTGCTCAGCCGCGACGACGTGCCGCCCACGTCGAGCGAGGTGGTCGCCACGTCGAGAAGCAGCACGGAATCAGCTTGGCACGGCGCGCCGACAAGGCGGGGTCAACCCTGAAGGACGGACACGCTAGCGTGCCTACGTAACGTTACAGATTGCAAGGAATCTGATAACCCGAAAGGAAGGGTCCGGATGGAGATCAACGGGAAGAAGGTCGTCGTCATCGGCGGCGCATCGGGAATGGGTCGCGCCTCCGCGGAGCTGCTGGCCGAGCGCGGGGCGGAGGTCGCCATCCTGGACCGCGAGGGTTCCGACGGCAAGACGGTCGCCGAAGCCATCGGCGGTGCGTTCTATCCGGTCGACGTCACGGATTTCAAGGGCACCGAGGAGACGCTGCAGACCGCCGTCGACAAGCTGGGCGGCCTGCACGTCATCATCACCACCGCGGGCGGCGGCATCGCCAAGCGGACGATGACCAAGTCCGGTCCCCACGACCTCGAGTCCTTCCAATCCGTGATCGACCTGAACCTGATCGCCACCTTCAACATCAGCCGGCTGGCGGCCGCGCACATGGCCAAGAACGAGCCCGAGGACGAGGAACGCGGCGTCATCATCAACACCGCATCGATCGCGGCCTTCGAAGGGCAGATCGGCCAGGTCGCCTACACCGCGGCCAAGGCCGGCATCGCCGGCATGTGCCTGACCATGGCCCGCGACCTGGGCTCGCTGGGTATTCGTGTGCTGGCGATCGCGCCCAGCCTGTTCGCCACCGGATTGACACAGGGGATTCCGGACGAATTCGCGTCGGCGCTCACCAAGGACGCCGCCTTCCCCAAGCGTCTTGGCCGGCCGATCGAGTACGCCAAGCTGGTGGCGGCCATCGTGGAGAACCCCATGCTCAACGGGCAGTGCCTGCGCCTGGACGCCGGGCAGCGGTTCGCGCCCAAGTAGCCACCCCCACGAGTGGCCCTCCCCGCATTAAGTACACTCTTTAGGCAGCCGCCCCGCTTCCCCTCGAAGCGGGGCAGGCACCCAGCCGGTAGCGAGGAGGGCCCCTCATGGGTATCGCACTGACCGACGACCATCGCGAACTCGCCGAAGTCGCCCGCGGGTTTTTGACCTCGCAGAAGGCTCGCTGGGCGGCGCGGTCCCTGCTGGACGCCGCCGAGGAATCGCGGCCGCCGTTCTGGCAGAACCTCGTCGAGCTGGGCTGGCTCGGCCTGCATGTCGACGAAGAGCACGGCGGTTCGGGGTTCGGGCTGCCCGAACTCGTGGTGGTCGTCGAGGAACTCGGCCGCGCGGTCGCGCCGGGTCCGTTCGTGCCGACCGTCATCGCGTCGGCGGTGATCGCCAAAGACGGTTCGGCCGAACAGAAGTCGCGCCTGCTGCCCGGGTTGATCGACGGGACCGTCACCGCGGGCATCAGCCTGGACGGCCAGGTGCGGGTCGCGAACGGGATCGCCGACGGGGACGCCGGGATCGTGCTGGGCGCCGGGCTGGCCGAACTGCTACTGGTCGCGGCGGGCGACGATGTGCTGCTGCTCGAGCGTGGTCGCGCCGGCGTGTCGGTCGAGGTACCGAACAACTTCGACCCGACCCGGCGTTCCGGCCGGGTCCGCCTGGAAAACGTGGACGTCAGCGCCGATGACGTGCTGGCGGGCGCGCGGGTATCCGCGCTGGCCCGCGCCCGGACGTTGCTCGCCGCCGAGGCGGTGGGTGGCGCCGCGGACTGCGTGGACGCCGCCGTGGACTATGCCAAGGTACGGCAGCAATTCGGGCGCACCATCGCCACTTTCCAGGCGGTGAAGCATCATTGCGCGAACATGCTGGTGGCCGCCGAGTCCGGGGTCGCCGCCGTGTGGGACGCCTCGCGCGCGGCGTCCGAGGACGAAGCCCAGTTCCAGCTGGCCGCGGCGGTGGCGGCGACCCTGGCGTTTCCCGCCTACGCGCGCAACGCCGAGTTGAACATTCAGGTTCACGGCGGCATCGGTTTCACCTGGGAACACGACGCGCACCTGCACCTGCGCCGCGCCCTGGTGATACAGGCACTGTTCGGCGGCGACGCGCCGGCCCGTGATGTCTTCGAGCGCACCGCAGCCGGAGCCCGGCGGGAGAACAGCCTGGATCTGCCGCCCGAGGCCGAAGAACTGCGCACCAGGATCCACGCCGACGCCGCCGAAATTGCCGCCCTGGACAAAGAGGCGCAACGCGACAAGCTCATCGAAACCGGTTACGTCATGCCGCATTGGCCCAAGCCCTGGGGCCGCGCCGCCGACGCGGTGGAGCAGCTGGTGATCGAGGAGGAGTTCCGCGCGGCCGGCATCAAACGGCCCGACTACTCGATCACCGGGTGGGTGATCCTGACCCTGATTCAGCACGGAACCGATTGGCAGATAGAACGATTCGTGGAGAAGGCGCTGCGCCAGGAAGAGATCTGGTGCCAGCTGTTCTCCGAGCCCGAGGCCGGCTCCGACGCGGCGTCGGTCAAGACCCGCGCCATCCGGGTGGACGGCGGCTGGAAGATCAACGGGCAGAAGGTCTGGACCAGCGGGGCCCAGTACTGCGCGCGTGGCCTGGCCACCGTCCGCACCGACCCGGAAGCCCCCAAGCACGCCGGGATCACGACCGTCATCATCGATATGAAGGGCCCCGGCGTCGAGGTGCGGCCGTTGCGGCAGATCACCGGCGGCTCGGAATTCAACGAGGTGTTCTTCAACGACGTGTTCGTTCCCGACGAGGACGTCGTCGGGGCGCCCAATTCGGGATGGACGGTGGCCCGCGCCACGCTGGGCAACGAGCGGGTCAGCATCGGCGGCAGCGGGTCGTTCTACGAGGGCCTGGCGCCCACCCTGGTGCAACTCGCTCAGCAGCAGTCAGATCGCTTGGCGGGGGCGCCCGTTCGGATCGGATCCTTCCTCGCCGACGATCACGCGTTGCGGTTGCTGAACCTGCGCCGCGCCGCCCGCAGCGTCGAGGGCGCGGGGCCGGGTCCGGAAGGCAACATCACCAAGCTGAAGCTGGCCGAACACATGGTCGACGGCGCCGCCATCTGGGCGGCCCTGGCCGGCCCTGAGGTCGCACTGATGGACGGGCCCGGCGCGATCGTGGGCCGGCTGGCGATGGGAGCCCGCGGCATGGCGATCGCCGGCGGCACCTCGGAGGTCACCCGCAACCAGATCGCCGAGCGGATCCTCGGCATGCCGCGCGACCCGCTGATCAACTAGCCGTTCGGTGCCCCTGCGCGAGCGACCGTGTCTGTACAGCGACACGCCGTAAAACCCGGCAATTTGCGGACGCTCGCGCGAAAGGGAAGCGGGATCAGACGGGGGCGAACAACGGCGCCCCGCCGCTGCCCTTCTCCGGCCGGATCTCGACGGGCATGCCGCAGGTGACCGACTCGGGTTCGCAGCCCACGATATTGGCGGCCACCCGCAGGCTTTCCTGTTCGGCGAGTTCGACGATGGCGATCACGTACGGGACGGGAATCTCCGGGTTGTACGGGTGGTGGTTGACCGTGTAGGTGAACACCGTCCCCCGCCCGGAGACCGGCCGCGCGACCAGCGGGCGGCCGCAGGCCCGGCACTTCCCGGTCGCCGGGTGCACCCAGCGCGCGCAATCGTCGCAGTATTCGATGAGCAGCGGCGCGTCCGGCACGACGAATACAGTACACTCAATTGGTTCAACGCATGGTCTGACGGGCGGTGTGCATGACGCATTTCGAGAAGGACGCGATCCTGTCCGGTATCGGCATCTCGCGGATCGGCCGTCGCACGGGCATCGCGGGCCTGGACCTGACCATGGAAGCGGTGCGGTCCGCCATCGACGACGCCGGATTGGTCCCCTCCGACATCGACGGCATCGCGACGCTGGGCGACACCCCCGCCGAAGACGTGAACGCCCACCTGCGGATCGAAGCGGCCGACTGCGGATCCGGATTCGGCACCGGCGGCCTGCTCAGCCCGGTGATGTCGGCGTGCCGCGCGGTCGCCGAGCGTCGAGCCCGCCACGTGGTGGTGTACCGGACCATCCAAATGCTCGGTGGCACGGTCCCGGTGAAGCCGCAGGAGAACGCGCCCGCGCCGCCACTCGCGCGGATGTTCGAGACCCCGGAGGGCGCCGAACGTCCCGCCGTCGGCGCGATGGACGACGTCAACGACCTGGTCGCGGCGAACGCCTACTCCGCGGCGAACTGGTTGGCGCTCAACTGCCGACGTCACATGGAGCTGTACGGGACCACCAAACAACAGCTGGGCTGGGTGGCCCTCAACGGCAGGCGCAACGCCGCGTTGAATCCGCGCGCCGTTTACCGCGACCCGATGACGATGGCCGACTACCTGAGCGCGCGGCCGGTGTCCACCCCGTTCGGGCTGCTGGACTGCGATGTTCCGATCGACGGCTCGATCGCCGTGGTGGTCTCGCATGCGGAGTACGCGCGTGACTGCCCGCACCGCCCGGTGGCGGTGGAGGCGATCGGCGGGGCCGACGGCGCCGGGGGCTGGTTCCATCGGGCCGACTACCCGAAGATGGCGATGTCGGACGCGTCGGCGCAGATGTGGTCGCGCACCGACCTCAAGCCGTCCGATCTCAAGGTCGCCGAGCTCTACGACGGGTTCACCTACCTCACCCTCGCGTGGCTGGAGGCGCTGGGCATCTGCGGCGACGGCGAGGCCGGGCCGTACGTCGAGGGCGGCACGCGGATCGCCCGCGACGGAGCGCTTCCCCTGAACACCTACGGCGGCCAACTGTCGGCCGGGCGCATGCACGGCTACTGGGCGTTGCACGAGGGATGCCTGCAATTGCGCGGCGAGGCGGGGGAGCGGCAGGTGTCCCAGCGCCCGGACGTCGGCGTGGTGTCCGTGGGGGGCGGGCCGGTCGCCGGCTGCATGCTGCTCACATGCTGAAAGCTTTTGCGAGAGAGCATCGTCGGGCCTGACATGAGTACCGGCCTCGAGAACAAACTGGCCGCCAAGATCGCGCGGGACCTCGAGGCGGAGATCGTCCGCCGCGGCTGGGCCACCGGCGAATCCCTGGGATCCGAACACGCCCTGCAGGAACGCTTCGGGGTGAGTCGCTCGGTGCTGCGCGAAGCCGTCCGCCTCGTCGAACACCATCAGGTCGCCCGGATGCGCCGCGGGCCGGGCGGCGGGCTGATCATCTGCGAGCCCGACGCCGGCCCCGCCACCCGCGCCGTCGTCATCTATCTCGAACACCTCGGCACGACCCTGGGCGACCTACTCAACGCGCGCCTGGTGCTCGAACCGTTGGCGGCTTCGCTGGCCGCCGAACGCATCGACGAAGCGGGCATTGCGCGGCTGCGGGCGGTGCTGGCGGGTGAACAAGAGTGGAGACCCGGGCTGCCGACGCCGCGCGACGAGTTCCACATCGCCTTGGCGGAGCAATCGAAAAACCCTGTCCTGCAACTGTTTATCGACGTCCTGATGCGGCTCACCACCCGATACGCCCTACAGTCGCGGACGGACACGGCCGGCGAGGCCGTCGAGGCGCTCGACCGGATGCACATCGACCACTCCGAGATCGTCGCGGCGGTCACTTCCGGTGACTCGGCGCAGGCCAAGACGCTCAGCGAACGACACATCGAGGCCGTGACCGCCTGGCTGCAGCGCCATCACCCGGGCAGCACGGGCCGCCCGCGCAAGCCGCGGCGGCTCACCGCCGAGGTACCCCGCGGCAAGCTGGCCGAGATGCTGGCCGCCACGATCGGTGACGACATCGCGGCCGGTGGCTGGCAGGTCGGTTCGGTCTTCGGCACCGAGGCCGACCTACTGGACCGCTACCGGGTGAGCCGCGCCGTGCTCCGCGAAGCGGTGCGGCTGCTCGAATATCACTCGGTTGCGCACATGCGCCGCGGGCCGGGCGGCGGGCTCGTCATCGCCAAGCCCCAGGCGCAGGCCAGCATCGACACCATCGCCTTGTACCTGCAGTACCGCGATCCGAGCCGCGAAGACTTACGTTGCGTCCGGGACGCGATCGAGATCGACAACGTCGCCAAGGTCGTCAAGCGGCGCGGCGAATCCGAGGTGGCCGCCTTCCTGGCCGCCCATCGATCCGAGGTCGGCGAAACGTCCGGTGATGTGGGCGACGCCGCCGTCGAGGAATTCCGGTTCCACGTCGGGCTGGCGCAGCTGGCCGGCAACACGCTGCTCGATTTGTTCCTGCGCATCATCGTCGAGTTGTTCCGGCGGCACTGGTCGAGCACCGGGCAGGCCACGCCGACCTGGGCGGACGTCGTCGCCGTCCACCACGCTCACCTGCGGATTGCGGACGCCGTCGAGGCGGGCGACGACAGCCTGGCCCGCTATCGCGTGCGCCGTCACCTGGACGCCGCCGCCTCATGGTGGCTGTAGGCAAGTACTGAGTCGCAGATGTGATCTGCAGCGCGGTATAGCGAAGGCTCGCCGCGGGTACTGGGGAGGGAGGAGGCAGACGGCCGGTCCAGCAGGGGGTTGGCGTTAGTGATCGAAAGTGAGCGTGCTGGAGTGACCGCGGGCACAGAGATCGGGAAGCTCGGCTTCGTCCACTCCGCGCTCATCTATCAATCCCAGCAGGAGTATCTGGATTTCGTGACCGGCTTCGTGCGGGAAGGGTTGGCCCTCGACGAGGCCGTCCTCGTCGCGGTCCCGGCCGACATGCTGGCGTTGTTGCACGACGCGCTCGGCGCGGGCGGCACGGCGCCCGGCGATGTGCGCATGGTGGACATCACCGAGGTCGCCCGCAACCCGACCCGCCTGATGGCGATGGAGGGTTCCTTCGTCGACGACCATCCCGACCGGCGCGTGCGAATCGTCAGCCAACTCGCGTGGCCGGGCCGCAGCGACGAGGAGCTGGTCGCCTGCGTGGAGCACGAGGCGCTGGTCAACGGGGCCATGGACGGCTACCAGGTGACCGGATTGTGCCTCTACGACGGCAGCCGGCTCGACGACGACGTGCTGGCGGACGCCCGCGCCACCCACCCCCTGCTGTGGGGCGGCGGCGAACTCCAACGCAGCGCCGACTACGCGCCCGATGCCGCCTTGCAGCGCTGCAACCGGCCGTTACCCGGTAATCCGGGGGCGGTCACCTACGTGGTCAGGAAGTCGGCGGACCTCAGCCCGGCGCGGTCCTTCGCCGTCGACTATGCCGGCTGGGTGGGGCTGTCGCAGGACGGGATCGAGGACCTGCAGCTGGTGGCCACCGAGCTGGCCAGCAACAGCCTGATGTACACCGATGGCGCCTGCCAGCTGGCCTTCTGGCGCGACGACAGGTACCTGGTGTGCGAGGCGCGCGACACCGGACGCTTCGAGGATCCGCTGGTGGGCCGTCTGGACCCGGGGCCGTGCGGTCCGGCCAGCCGCGGGTTGTATCTGGTCAACGCCATCTCGGACCTGGTGCGCACGCACACCACGGCCAGCGGTACGACGATCCAGGCGTACCTGCGGTTCGAGCCGTCGTCCGGCCCGACGGGCTAGACGCCAAGCAGCCCCCGGGAAACCCGTCCCCCACGCACCGGTCCCAGGGGTTGCTCGTCCTAAGCGGCTAGACGCAGAGGCCTGCGACGCTGATTGTGCAGCCGCTGGTGGCCCCGCCGACGAGTCCGCCACTTCCGGCTGCCGATGAAGCACATCCTGTCGGTACTACTAACACCGTGATAAGGCCCGCGGCCGCAGCGGCAGCTTTCAGGGTTTTCATGGTGCGGTTCGCCTTCATGATGAGCCTTCTTTCATCAATCCTTCGAGGGGGTTAATTGCACAGCCGTTGAAGAGCGGTGCTCCCGCCCAATACCCACGGGCTGACACGAGTAAACCAAAATTCTCGATTAATTTCGAGACTGGTTGACGCGATATGCCGCTGGGCCGAAACTTGCACGTCAGGCGGGTAAGCGGCTAATGTCGTCGCTCGTGCGTCTTCTCGAACGTGTCGTAGTAGCTAGCACCCGCAGCGGGGTCTGACCCAGACCGACCCCCCGCTGTGGGTCGGAAGCTACTGCCGTCGGTCACTCCTTAGACCGAAGAAGACCGGCACCATGACCGTCCCCGAAACCTTCCCCGAGCGTCTCGATTCCGACGCCGACCCGGCCAGCCCGTGCCTGGCGACCGAGTGGTTCGCCCGCCAATTCGGCGCGCCGCTACCGCGCGGTCTGCGTGAGCGGGCGGGCGCGATGTCCTGGCAGCGTTTCGTCGCCACCTACGGCCCCACGGCCGGCCCGATCCGCCTGCGCAACTGGGAGTGCATCGACAGCCACCGGCGACCGGGGCCGCAGGCCCGCAACTTCCGGGCCATGATCGCCGTCGGTGAGCGCATCAGCGTGTCGAGCGCCGCGGCCGGCGGTCCGATCGCGGCGCTCAGCGCGATGCTGCACGAGCGCGGCGTCCCGGTGGAGATCCTCCGGTTCCATCAGCTGCGCTCCGCGCAGCACACCGCCACGTTCGTCCGCGGCGGCAACGGCGCCCGCGTCGAATGGGCGATGGGCTGGTCGGAGGATCCGACCCAGTCGGCGTTGCGCGCGGTGATCGCGTGCGCCAACCGGCTGGTCGCGTGACGCGTGTCGGCTACAGCGGGCGCAGCACGATCGGCATGCCGTCCATCGGTATCGGCATGCCGCCGTAGTCCCAGTGCGGCCGGTAGCCCGGCCGGGCCAGCTCCAGCCGGTAGCGGCGCAGCAGCCGATGCACGACGGTCTTGACCTCGAGCTGCCCGAACACCATGCCGATGCACTTGTGCGCGCCGCCGCCGAACGGCGCGAAGGCGTACCGATGCTTCTTGTGCTCGGAGCGCGGCTCGGCGAAGCGTTCGGGGTCGAATTTGTCCGGCTCCGTCCACAATTCGGGCAGGCGGTGGTTCATGCCGGGCCAGATCGTGATGTTGGTGCCGGCCGGGATGTAATGGCCGAGCAGTTCGGTGTCGCGAACGGCCTGCCGCATGTTGAACGGCAGCGGCGTCACCATGCGCAGCGACTCGTTCATGATCAGTTCGAGCGTTTCCAGCTTCTCCAGCGCCTCGATGTCCAGCGGCCCGTCGCCGAGGCGGGCCGACTCCTCGCGGGCCCGCTCCTGCCACTCCGGGTTGGCGGCCATGTTGTAGACCATCGTCGTCGTCGTCGACGTCGACGTGTCGTGGGCGGCCATCATCAAGAAGATCATGTGGTTGACGATGTCGGAGTCGGTGAAGCTGTTGCCGTCCTCGTCCTCGGTGTGGCACAGGACCGTGAGCATGTCGGCGCCGGTGGCGTTGCGGCGCTCCTTGACCCGCTCGGCGAAGTACTCCTCGAGCAGCGTGCGGGCCTTGAGCCCGCGCCACCACTTGAACGGCGGGATCGGCTGCCGGATGATCGCGCCGCCCGCTCGCGTCGTGATCGTGAACGCCTGATTGACCTTCGTGACCAGGTCGTGGTCGGTGCCCGGCTCGTGCCCCATGAACACCAGGGAGGCGACGTCCAGGGTGAGTTCCTTCATTGCCGGGTGGAACAGAAAACGCGCGTCGTTGGTCGGCCAGTTGGCGACGATGTCGCTCGCCACGCGGTCGATGTGCTCGACGTAGCCGGTCAGCCGGCTGCGGGTGAAGGCCTCCTGCATGATGCGCCGGTGGTACATGTGCTCGTCGAAGTCCAACATCATCAGGCCACGGTTGAAGAACGGCCCGATCACCGGGTGCCAGCCCTTCTGCGAGAAGTCCTTGTTCTTGTTCGAGAACACGGCCTGGGTGGCGTCGGGCCCGAGCGCGGTGACGGCCGGCATGATCGGCGAGTCGAGGAAATGCAGGGGGCCCCGGGTGCGATACAGGTGCAGCGCGTAGTCCGGCCCGCCGCGGAACATCTCGATGATGTGCCCAAGGATCGGCAGACCGGCGTCGCCCACCACGGGTTTGAGACCGCTACCGGCGGGCGGCTCGGCCAGGACCTTGGTTTGCCAGTCGTGGGCGAGCAGACGTTTTTCGACCGCACCCATCCCCGGGATGGTGTTCAGCGTCGGGGTGAACCGGCGCCGCGCCTGGTCCAGCAGGTACTGCGGGGTGCTGATCGTGGCGGTCATAAACGCTCCTTTGCGTGCCCTCCGAGGTGACAGCCGTCACTGTCTTATAACCCTCTGAAAAAACTTGACGGCTGTCAAGTTTGCTTTTTGACCGGCGTGGTGCAAGGTCAGGGAATGAGCAGCCACCCCGCCACTGGCGAGCCGGGCGGGCAACGACGCGGCGACAAGCAGCGCCAGGCGATCCTGCAGGCGGTGCGGGAACTGCTGCAGGAGAAGCCATTCGCGGAGCTGTCGGTCAGCACCATCAGCCTCCGGGCCGGGGTGGCCCGGTCCGGCTTCTACTTCTACTTCGACTCCAAGTACGCCGTGCTGGCCCAGCTGATGGCTGAGGCCGCCCAGGAACTCGAAGAGCTCACACAGGACTTCGCCCCCCGCCAGCCCGGCGAGTCGCCGGAGCAGTTCGCCCAGCGCATGGTCGGCAGCGCGGCCGCCGTGTACGCGCACAACGATCCGGTGATGACCGCGTGCAACGAGGCGCGCAACACCGACGTCGAGATCCGCAATCTCATGGACCAGCAATTCGAGGTGGTGCTGGGGCAGATCGTCGCCATCGTCGAGGCGGAGATGAAGGCCGGGACCGCCAGCCCGATCAGCGACGACCTGCCGACGCTGATCCGCACCCTGGCCGGTACCACCGCGTTGATGCTGACCGGCGACCCGATCCTGGCCGGCCGTGACAGCGATCGCGACCGCCGCGTGCGCGTGCTCGAGCGGTTGTGGCTGCACGCGCTGTGGGGCGGGCGTCCGTAGGGCGTTACCGCCGGTATCGTCACGGCAATGGGGCAGCAGGGGTATTACGCAGGCAAACGGTGTCTGGTCACCGGCGCGGCCAGCGGGATCGGCCGTGCCACCGCGTTGCGGCTGGCGACCCAGGGCGCCGAACTCTGTCTGACCGACCGTGACCGGGAGGGTCTCGAGCTCACCGTGGCCGACGCCCGCGCGCTGGGCGCCCGGGTGCCCGCGCACCGGGCCCTCGACATCGCCGACTACGACCAGGTGGCGGCGTTCGCCGCCGACATCCATCGGGAGCATCCGAGCATGGACGTCGTGCTCAACATCGCCGGAGTGTCCGCCTGGGGCTCCGTCGACCGGCTGACGCACGATCAGTGGAGCAAGATGATCGCGATCAACCTCATGGGTCCGATCCACGTCATCGAATCGTTCGTGCCGCCGATGGTCGCCGCCCGCAATGGTGGCCACCTTGTCAACGTGTCGTCGGCGGCCGGGTTGGTCGCGCTCCCGTGGCATGCCGCCTACAGCGCCAGCAAGTACGGCCTGCGGGGGCTGTCGGAGGTGCTGCGCTTCGACCTGGCCCGCCACCGCATCGGGGTGTCGGTCGTGGTGCCGGGCGCGGTGAACACCCCACTGGTGCAAACCGTCGAGATCGCCGGGGTGGACCGCGAAGACCCCAAGGTCGCGCGTTGGGTGAACCGGTTCAGCGGCCACGCCGTCTCGCCGGAGAAGGCGGCCGAGAAGATCTTGGCCGGGGTGGCCAAGAATCGCTACCTGATCTACACCTCGCCGGACATCCGGGCGCTGTACGCCTTCAAGCGGCTGGCCTGGTGGCCCTACAGCGTGGCGATGCGTCAGGTCAACGTCATCTTCACCCGCGCGCTGCGGCCGGCCCCGGCGCCGCTAGTCCGGCATGGCCAGTTCGAGGCGCACCCCGAGCAGCCGGACCGGGCGGTCGAGCTCGAATAGGTCAAGAACGCGCAGCGCCGCGGCGACGATGGTGTCGCGATCGGTGGTCGGCGCCTCCAGCTTGCGGATTTTGGTGCGGGTGTAGAACGTCGCGGTCCGCACGGTGACTGCCACCCGGGTCACGATGCGGCCCGCCGCGAGCACGTCGGTCAACGCTTGTTCGGCCAATCGCGTGACGGCCGAGTCCATTTCGGCGCGTTCGGTGAGGTCGCGCGGGAAGGTGACGACGTGGCTGCGCGAGCGCGGGATCCACGGCTCGGCGCTGACTTGCGCGTCACCGCCGCCCTTGGCCAACAACAGCAGCCACAGCCCGGTGCGCGGGCCGAACGCGGACGTCAGCAGCTCGGCGTCGCTGTGCGCGAGCTCGCGCACCGTCGTGATCCCCAGCGTGGCAAGCTTTTTCGCGGTCTTGGGGCCCACGCCCCACAGCGCGTCGACCGGCCGGTCCGCCATCAGGGTCATCCAGTTCGCATCGGTGAGCGCGAAGACGCCCGCCGGTTTGGCGAAACCCGTCGCGACCTTGGCGCGCTGCTTGTTGTCGCTGATGCCGACCGAGCAGGACAGCCCGGTTTCCGCCGAGATGACCGCCCGGATCTCTTCGGCCACTTCGTTCGGGTCGGCCCCAGAGTCACCTTGCACCCCGACGTACGCCTCGTCCCAGCCCCACACCTCGACCGGGTGTCCCAGGTCGCGCAGCAACCCCATCACCTGTTGGGAGGCTGCGTCGTAGGCGTCGGCGTCCGACGGCAGGAACGTCGCGTCGGGGCAGCGGCGGGCCGCCGCCCGCAACGGCATGCCGGCGTGCACACCGAATTCCCGGGCCTCATAGGAGGCGCAGGTGACGACCTTACGCGGCTCGGACGGATCGCCGTTGCCGCCGACGATCACCGGCAGCCCGGCCAGCTCGGGGTGGCGGCGCAGCTCCACCGACGCCAGAAACTGATCGAGGTCGACATGCAGAACCCAGCTCGGCGTCGACGCGGTCATGTCGGGTCACCGTCCACAAAGCTTGCGCGCCAGGCTTTCCCATGCGTCGCCGAGCGTCTGTAGGGTGTGGCCGCCCTCGGCGAGCTGGTGTTCGATGTAGTCCACGTCCAGCAGCGCCAGCAAGGCGTCGGTCTGCACATCGAGGTCGCCGGTGGACTCGGCGGCCTTGAGCAAGATCCGCACGTGGGTGCGCTGCACCATCGCCGGCGCGTTGTGGCGGCTTTGCGGATCACGATTGACCGCCGACAGCAGCTCGCGGTGGTTGTGCGTGAACCGAATCCGCTCGCGGCCGAACGCCACCAGCCGATCCGTCGGCGGCGCGCCGGGGCCCAAGGGCGGCGGCCCGAACAGAAACGCCTGCTGACTCGCTTGCTCGTCTTCGTCGAGCAGCACCATCATCAGTCCGGCGCGGCTGCCGAACCGGCGGAAGAGCGTGCCCTTGCCGACCCCGGCGGCCGTGGCGATGTCGTCCATGGTGACCGCATCGGCGCCGTGCTCGGCGACCAGATTTCGGGCAGCCTGGAGCAACAGGGCACGGTTGCGCGCCGCGTCGCCCCGCTCTTGGTGAACCACC
The DNA here is from genome assembly GCF_001667665.1 of Mycobacterium sp. E342. NCBI lineage: Bacteria > Bacillati > Actinomycetota > Actinomycetes > Mycobacteriales > Mycobacteriaceae > Mycobacterium > Mycobacterium sp. E342. Next base: position 61,042 of record NZ_LZJM01000214.1, on the reverse strand, counting down.
TGCGGAGCGAACACGGGAAGCCCGCCCAACCGTTCGCTCATGACTGCACTTTAATGCCGCCGGAATAAATCGGACCGTAGTCCGGTTGGCGGGTGCGAGGATGTAGATCAACAACCGAAGGGGACTTTACTGTGGCAACCAAAATCTTGGCGTTGGTGGGGAGCCTGCGGGCGGCCTCAGTGAACCGGCAGATCGCCGAGCTGGCGGCGGACGTCGCGCCGGGCGACGTCACCGTCACGATCTTCGAAGGGCTCGCCGAGCTGCCGTTCTACAACGAGGAGATCGACGACGCGATGAACACCGACGCGCCGCCGTTGGCCCCGGTGACCGCCCTGCGCACCGCGGCGGCCGAGGCCGACGCCGCGCTGGTGGTCACCCCGGAGTACAACGGCAGCTACCCGGCCGTCATCAAGAACGCGATCGACTGGCTGTCCCGCCCGTTCGGCGACGGCGCGCTGAAGGGCAAGCCGCTGGCGGTGATCGGGGGCTCCTTCGGCCAGTACGGCGGGGTCTGGGCGCACGACGAGACCCGGAAGGCCTTCGGGATCGCCGGGGCCCGGGTGGCGGAGTCGATCAAGCTGTCCGTTCCGTTCAAGACGCTGGAGGGCAAGGCGCCCGCGGAGCACGCCGAGCTCTCGGAGAACGTGCGCGATGCGGTCGGGAAGCTGATCGCCGAGGTCGGCTGATTGGCCGAAGTTCACAAGCCGGTCACCGGGTGACCAGCGAGGTTGCGGTGACCGGATAGCCAAAGCCGCCAGCCATTGGCTGGCGGCTTTGCTGGCGGCGCACCGGGCGGGCCGGGAGCGGCGGCTTTGGCGGGTGTCGCCGGGAGATGTCGGTGGCCGGTGATACAACGATTCGCATGGGCGGCTCCATCCAAGAATGTGACCTGCGACACGCCGGGCGCGTGTCGGCCGAAAGGCTTACGACCAGCGAATTTCAGAAATGTTATTCAGAACATCTTGTATCTGGTCATCTTGTCGGCCACTAGGTGTAGTGTTTCGAGCACCGGCAGATCCCAGGTTCACCAGCCCGACCGGGGCCTGGTTCACCACCCGAAATCGGCTCGACGGGTCGTTCGACCCCGACGACCGCACGACGGGAATGTGGGGGCTTGGCGGGCCGCTGAAACACAGCGAAGACGTAGTACCGAGTAGTTGCCAGTCCGTGACAAGTCCCACCTTCCGCAAAGGAGCGGCTTCTATGAGCATCACCGTGTACACCAAGCCGGCATGCGTGCAGTGCAGCGCCACGTTCAAGGCCCTGGACAAGCAGGGCATCGGCTACGAGAAGGTCGACATCACGCTGGACAACGAGGCGCGCGACTACGTGATGGCGCTGGGGTACCTGCAGGCACCCGTGGTGGTGGCCGAAAACGAGCACTGGTCGGGGTTCCGCCCGGACCGCATCAAGGCGCTGGCGGAAGCGGCGCTCAGCGCCTGAGTGGTTGGCGGCAGACGCTAGGTAAGAAGGAGGTTGCGGTGCCATGGACATCACGCGGCGCAGCCTGGTCTATTTCTCCTCCGTGTCGGAGAACACCCACCGCTTCGTGCAGAAGCTGGGTGTTCCCGCCACGCGGATACCGCTGCACGGCCGCATCGAGGTCGACGAGCCATACGTGCTGATCGTGCCGACCTACGGCGGCGGCCGGGCCACCCCCGACCTCAACGCCGGTGGCTATGTGCCCAAGCAGGTCATCGCATTCCTGAACAACGAGCACAACCGGTCGTTGATCCGCGGCGTCATCGCGGCGGGCAACAACAACTTCGGCGCCGAATTCGCCTACGCGGGCAACGTGATCTCCCGCAAATGCGGCGTCCCCTACCTTTACCGCTTCGAACTGATGGGCACCCCGGACGACGTGGAGGCCGTCCGCGCGGGCTTGGAAGAATTCTGGAAGGAACAGACGTGCCACCAACCGTCACTGCAGAGCCTGTAACGTCCGGCGCGCACGCGTTGCCCGGTGAAACGGACTACCACGCGCTGAACGCGATGCTCAATCTGTACGACGCCGACGGCAAGATCCAGTTCGACAAGGACGTGCTGGCGGCGCGCCAGTACTTCCTGCAGCACGTCAACCAGAACACGGTCTTCTTCCACAACCAGGACGAGAAGCTCGACTACCTGATCCGCGAGAACTATTACGAGCGTGAGGTTCTCGACCAGTACTCGCGCAACTTCGTCAAGGAGCTCCTGGACCGCGCCTATGCCAAGAAGTTCCGGTTCCCGACCTTCCTCGGCGCGTTCAAGTACTACACCTCCTACACGCTGAAGACGTTCGACGGTAAGCGCTACCTGGAGCGCTTCGAGGACCGCGTGGTCATGGTGGCGCTGACACTGGCGGCCGGTGACACCGGGCTGGCCGAGAAGCTGGTCGACGAGATCATCGACGGCCGCTTCCAGCCGGCCACCCCGACGTTTCTCAACTCCGGCAAGAAGCAGCGCGGCGAGCCGGTGAGCTGCTTCCTGTTGCGCATCGAGGACAACATGGAGTCGATCGGACGATCGATCAACTCCGCGCTGCAGCTGTCCAAGCGCGGCGGGGGAGTCGCCTTGCTGCTGAGCAACATTCGCGAGCACGGCGCGCCGATCAAGAACATCGAGAACCAGTCCTCGGGCGTCATACCCATCATGAAACTGCTCGAGGATTCGTTCTCCTACGCCAACCAGTTGGGCGCGCGCCAGGGCGCCGGCGCGGTGTACCTGCACGCGCACCACCCCGACATTTACCGCTTCCTGGACACCAAGCGCGAGAACGCCGACGAGAAGATCCGGATCAAAACGCTGAGCCTGGGCGTGGTGATCCCCGACATCACCTTCGAGCTGGCCAAGAAGAACGAGGACATGTACCTGTTCTCGCCGTACGACGTCGAGCGCGTCTACGGCCTGCCGTTCGCCGACATCTCGGTGACCGAGAAGTACTACGAGATGGTCGACGACGCGCGCATCCGCAAGACGAAGATCAAGGCGCGCGAGTTCTTCCAGACGCTGGCCGAGTTGCAGTTCGAGTCGGGCTACCCCTACATCATGTTCGAGGACACGGTGAACCGGGCCAACCCGGTCGAGGGCAAGATCACGCACTCGAACCTGTGCTCGGAGATCCTGCAGGTGTCGACGCCGTCGCTGTTCAACGATGACCTCTCGTATGCCAAGGTGGGCAAGGACATTTCGTGCAACCTCGGCTCGCTGAACATCGCCAAGGCGATGGACTCGCCGGACTTCGCGCAGACCATCGAGGTGGCCATCCGCGCGTTGACCGCGGTGAGCGACCAGACGCACATCACGTCGGTGCCCTCAATCGAGCAGGGCAACAACGAATCCCACGCGATCGGCCTGGGGCAGATGAACCTGCACGGCTACCTCGCGCGCGAGCGCATCTTCTACGGTTCCGAAGAGGGCATCGACTTCACCAACATCTACTTCTACACGGTGCTCTACCACGCGCTGCGGGCGTCGAACCGCATCGCCATCGAACGGGGCAGGGCGTTCGGCGGTTTCGAGCGGTCGAAGTACGCCTCGGGCGAGTTCTTCGACAAGTACACCGACCAGGTGTGGGAGCCGCAGACCGACAAGGTGCGTCAGCTGTTCGCCGACGCGGACATCCGGATTCCGACTCAGGACGACTGGAAGCGGTTGAAGGAGTCGGTGCAGGCACACGGCATCTACAACCAGAACCTGCAGGCCGTCCCGCCGACCGGGTCGATCTCCTACATCAACCACTCGACGAGCTCGATCCACCCGATCGCCAGCAAGGTCGAGATCCGCAAGGAAGGCAAGATCGGCCGCGTCTACTACCCGGCGCCCTACATGACCAACGACAACCTGGAGTACTTCCAGGACGCCTACGAGATCGGCTACGAGAAGGTCATCGACACCTACGCCGCGGCCACCCAGCACGTCGACCAGGGACTGAGCCTGACGCTGTTCTTCAAGGACACGGCCACCACCCGCGACGTGAACAAGGCGCAGATCTACGCCTGGCGCAAGGGCATCAAGACGCTCTACTACATCCGGCTGCGGCAGATGGCTTTGGAGGGCACCGAGGTCGAGGGCTGCGTGTCCTGCATGCTCTGACGCCGGCCCAGGGGCCGCTGGCGCGCAGTCTGCCCAGGTCAGCGGCTCAAACGGTTGTCAGAGGGGTATGGTGCATGACGTGGTGAGAATTCCGCGACCACCCCACCCCAGCGTCAAGCCGCCCGGGGTCAAGGTCGACGCGCGCAGCGAGCGTTGGCGCGAACACCGCAAGAAGGTGCGCGGCGAAATCGTGGACGCGGCCTTTCGCGCCATCGACCGCCTGGGCCCCGAGCTGAGCGTGCGGGAGATCGCCGAGGAGGCCGGCACCGCCAAGCCGAAGATCTACCGGCATTTTCACGACAAGGCCGATCTGTTCCAGGCCATCGGGGAACGGCTGCGCGACATGCTGTGGGCGGCCATCTTCCCGTCGATCGACCTGAAGACCGACTCCTCCCGCGAGGTGATCCGTCGTGCCGTCGAGGAGTACGTCAACCTGGTCGACCAGCATCCCAACGTGCTGCGGGTCTTCATCCAGGGTCGCTCCGCGGCGAGCCCGCAGATCCTCAACGAGGGCCGTGGGATCACCCTGGCCGTGGCCGACATGTTCGACAACGAACTGCGGGAGATGGAACTGGACCACGCGGCTTTCGAACTGGCCGGGAACGCGGCATTCGGGTCGGCGGCGTCGGCCACTGAATGGTGGCTGGGACCCGACGCCGACAGCCCGCGCCGCATGCCGCGCGAGCAGTTCGTCGCCCACCTGACGACGATCATGGTTGGGATGATCGTCGGGACCGCCGAGGCGCTCGGCATCCGTATGGACCCCGACCAGCCGATTCATAGCGTGGTGCCCAGCAACCCCGCGGCAAGCTGAGGACTTTCGGCACGTTGACATCGTTCCGGCGATCGTCGACACTCTTGCCATCCGATACCCTGGGTACTGGGTATTTGCGCAAGCTGACAGGAAGACCGATACACCGTGACCGACGTTGTGACACAAGCCGAACCGGTATCCGCGCACCGGCCCGTCCACGCGCGCGCCATCATCATCGGGACGGGGTTCTCCGGCCTGGGAATGGCGATCAAGCTGCAACAGCAGGGCGTGGACTTCGTCATCCTGGAGAAGTTCGACGACGTCGGCGGCACGTGGCGCGACAACAGCTATCCCGGCTGCGCCTGCGACATCCCGTCGCATCTGTACTCGTTCTCGTTCGAGCCCAAGCCCGACTGGCGCAACCCGTTCTCGTATCAGCCCGAGATCTGGGACTACCTGAAGGGAGTCACCGAGAAGTACGGGTTGCGCCGCTACATCCAGTTCAATTCGCACGTGGATCGGGCCCATTGGGACGACGACGAGCAGCGCTGGCACGTCTTCACCAAAGACGGCCGCGAGTTCGTCGGGCAGTTCCTGATCTCGGGCGCGGGCGCGCTGCACATCCCGGCCATGCCCGACATCGAGGGCCGTGACGAATTCCGCGGTCCCGCTTTCCATTCCGCGGAGTGGGACCACACCGTCGACCTCACCGGCAAGCGGGTGGCGGTGATCGGGACCGGCGCCAGCGCCATTCAGATCGTGCCGGAGATCGTCGGGCAGGTCGCCGAATTGCAGCTCTACCAACGCACTCCGCCCTGGGTGGTGCCGCGCTCCAACCCCGAGATCCCGGTGGCGCTGCGACGGGCGATGGCCAACGTCCCCGGCCTGCGGGCGCTGGTGCGTGCGGTGATCTATTGGGGTCAGGAGGCCTTGGCCGTCGGTATGACCAAGCGCCCCAACGCCTTGAAGTTCATCGAGGCCTACGTCAAATACAACATTCGCCGATCGGTCAAGGATCGCGAGCTGCGTCGCAAGCTGACCCCGCACTACCGGATCGGGTGTAAGCGAATCCTGAACTCCTCGACCTACTATCCCGCGGTCGCGGACCCGAAGACCGAATTGATCACCGACCACATCGAGCGGATCACGCCCACCGGCATCGTCACCGCCGACGGCACCGAGCGCGAGGTCGACGTGATCGTCTACGGCACCGGATTCCACGTCACCGACTCCTACACCTACGTGCAGATCAAGGGGCACAACGGTGAGGACCTGGTGGACCGCTGGAACCGGGAGGGCATCGCCGCGCACCGCGGCATCACCGTCGCCGACATGCCCAACCTGTTCTTCCTGCTGGGCCCGAACACCGGGCTGGGCCACAACTCGGTCGTCTTCATGATCGAGTCCCAGATCCGCTACGTCGCCAGCGCGATCAAGGCCTGCGACAAGCGGGGCGCACAGGCGCTGGCGCCGACGCGCGCCGCCCAGGACGCCTTCAACGACGAGTTGCAGCGCAGGCTGGGGCATTCGGTGTGGAACAGCGGCGGATGCAGCAGCTGGTACCTCGACGAGCACGGCAAGAACACGGTGCTGTGGGGTGGCTACACCTGGGAGTACTGGCGCGACACCCGCTCGATCAAGCCCGAGGAGTATCAGTTCTTCGGGGCGGGATCACGTGCCGGCCGTGAGGTCGCGACCGCCTAGCAGGCTCACGAAGGCCTGCGCGGCCGCGTCGACGCCCGCGTCGTCGTCGGTGGCCACCAGGTCCAGCAGCAGGCCGCGGATCACGGCCAGCCCGAGCCGCGCCATGGCCGGGTCGACCGGACCGTCGGTGACGGCCTCGATCTCCGCGAGCCACTCGTCGACGGCGCCGGGAACCATACGCGCGAAAGCCTTTTCGCTCTGGGCCGCGCGCGCGTAGCACTCGAAGAAGAGGCGCTCCCACTGGCGGAGCTCGGGACGGCGGACGTCGGCCCACATGGCGGCGAAACCTTCCGCCGGTGTCGTGGGGAGGCCGGCCAGGACGCCCATCTGCCGGCGCTCGACCTCTTCGACCACCGCAAGCAGCAGGCCCTCTCGAGATCCGAAGTGGTGCAACAGCATTCGATGGCTGGTGCCCACCGCGGCGGCCACGTCACGCAAGGAGCGGTCGCCGACGCCGCCCGCCGCGAACTCGTCGACGAGCGCGTCGAGCAGGTCTCGGCGCCGTTCGGAATCAGCTCGGGCCATCGGCGCGGCTGAGCCGCTCAGACCGGGCCTTGAGTCCTTGAGCCTCGAGTTTGAGGAATCGCTTGGTCTTGTTGACCATCAGCCGACCAACCAATGCGCCGAGCGCGCCGCCCTGATCCAGTTGCTGGCGCACCAGGGTGCGGCCTCCGGGTTGCGGGATGACGTCGTGCCGGGCGCTCACGCGCACGCCGGGGGAGCGTTGGACCCAGGTCCACGAGGAGCCCGGTTCGATCTCGGTGACCTGCCACACCAGCTTCGCCATGCCGGGCTGCTTGATCGTGAACCGTTTGCCGACCTCGAGCGTGGGCCCGTCCCGCCCAACCAGCGAAGTCACCGAGGCCGTCCACTCCGGCCAGCGCTGCACATCGCTGAAGACGTCCCACACCAGCTGCGGCGGCGCGTCGATCTCGACGCTGTCTTCGGTGAACATGTACCAAATGGTACATCTTCCGCGTCGGGTTGAACAGCACCTCGCGCGGAATCGCGGCTCGCAAAGCGGTTGCGACACGGAAAACACAACTTGTTGTGTTGCCACGGCTTGTCGTACCCCAGGGGTAGTGTTTGAGCTCTAGTCAAACCGCAGGCAAAACGGCGTGTGAAGTGGGGTTCTGGTGACCGAGAACATGAAGCTGATTGACCGCGTTTCGGCGATCAACTGGAACCGGCTGCAGGACGACAAGGACGCCGAGGTCTGGGACCGGCTGACCGGAAACTTCTGGCTGCCCGAGAAGGTGCCGGTGTCCAACGACCTGCCGTCGTGGGGCACGCTGACCGCTCACGAGAAGCAGATGACCATGCGGGTGTTCACCGGGCTGACGCTGCTGGACACCATCCAGGGCACGGTGGGGGCGGTCAGCCTGATCCCCGATGCGCTGACCCCGCACGAGGAGGCCGTCTACACCAACATCGCCTTCATGGAGTCGGTGCACGCGCGCAGCTACAGCAACATCTTCTCCACGCTGTGCTCGACCGCCGAGATCGACGACGCCTTCCGCTGGTCGGAGGAGAACCCCAACCTGCAGCGCAAGGCCGAGATCGTCATGCAGTACTACAAGGGCGACGAGCCGCTCAAGCGCAAGGTGGCCTCCACGCTGCTGGAAAGCTTCCTGTTCTACTCCGGCTTCTACCTGCCCATGTACTGGTCGAGCCGGGCCAAGCTGACCAACACCGCGGACATGATCCGGCTCATCATCCGCGACGAGGCGGTGCACGGGTATTACATCGGCTACAAGTACCAGCGTGGGCTGGCGCTGGTCGACGAGGCCAAGCGCGCCGAGCTCAAGGACTACACCTACGAGCTGCTGTTCGAGCTCTACGACAACGAGGTGGAGTACACCCAGGACCTCTACGACGAGGTCGGGCTGACCGAGGATGTCAAGAAGTTCCTGCGCTACAACGCCAACAAGGCGCTGATGAACCTCGGTTACGAGGCGCTGTTTCCGCGGGACGAGACCGACGTCAACCCGGCGATCCTGTCGGCGCTCTCACCCAACGCCGACGAGAACCACGACTTCTTCTCCGGTTCGGGCAGCTCGTACGTGATCGGCAAGGCCGTCGTCACCGAGGACGAGGACTGGGACTTCTAAAGCCGCACGTGGATTGAGAATCGGGCCGGCCGCACCGTCGGGGGGGAGGGACTGGGGCCGGCCCGATCTTCTATTCATACACCGGCTGAGCCGGTTTTCTTCCCGCAGCATCCTTGGCGCTTCCTGTGGGCGGCGCCACCCAGCCCTGCAAGACCTTACGGCCGATCAATTGGCAGCCGTGGGTGTGCGCCAATTGTTTTGCGGCCCTTGTGAATTCGCGGTTGCTGACCACGATGCTCCTGGTGCACCCGTGGTGGCGGGCGCCGGATACCACCTGCTGCACGGCAGCCACGCCCACCGATTGGCCGTAACGCTTGCACTGGACCGCCACGGAGTGGCCGTCCCTCTCGGCGATCAGGTCCACGCCGTAGTCCCCGACCGGCGGGGTGAACGTCACCCGCCAACCGGCGCGGCGCAGCCGCGCGGCGACATAGCGCTCGAATTCGACCCCGTCCATGGCGTCAACGGTGGCCAGCGTGGCGCGGCCTGCGCGCGGCCATCGGCGGTTGGTTGCCCAGCCGACGAGCGCCTCGAGCAGCACCGTCAGGTAGAACGCCACGAACGCCATCCCCGCGCTGTGCTCGACGATGCCGACCAACAGCCCGCAGGCCAGCGGGATGACCACCAGCGCGTTGAGCACGCCTCGATGGTAGGGATCGACGACGACAAATCGGGCCATTAAGCGCAAGCGCCGGACATGTTCGGGTAATGAACGGCATGTGAATTGTGGGGATCCAGTGACGCCTCGCTAGCGCGGGTGATGCCGCTGCCCGACACTGTTCTGGTGACGAAACCCGCCTCCCCTGAGAAGGATCACCGCCACCATTTCTGCCGCTCAGTGATTCAGTGGCTGCAGGTCGGCTACCCGAACGGCGTTCCCGGCCCGGACCGCGTGCCGTTGATGGCCTTGCTGCGCAGCACACCGCTGACCGAAGACCAGATCCGCGAGGTGGTGCGCCACATCACCGCGAAGGAAGGGTCTCCCGAGACGATCGATCACCCGATCGATCGCGACGAGATCGCCGAATTCATCTCCGACATGACGCAATTCGACGCCGGCAAGGAAAACATCATCCGGGTGGCCGCCACGCTGGCCGCGGCCGGCTGGCCGTTGGCCGGCATCGACGTCAGCGAGGTTGTCCCCGACGACGAGCACGCCGAGGCGGCCGAACTGGTTGCCCGTAACTGCGCGCCCGAAGAACCGTCAGAGGTCGCCTCATAGCTTCGAGATGTCGATGACGAACCGGTAGCGGACGTCGCTCGCCAGGACCCGCTCGTAGGCCTCGTTGATGTAATCCGGCTCGATCAGCTCGATTTCGGGCGTCACGTCGTGCTCGGCGCAGAAGTCAAGCATCTCCTGGGTTTCGGCGATCCCGCCGATGTTGGACCCCGACAGGCTGCGCCGCGCCAGCGCCAGCGGGAACGCCCCGACCTCCATGGGGTGCTCCGGGATGCCCAGTTCGACCAGGGTGCCGTCGACGTCGAGCAGGTTGAGGTAGTCGTTCAGTTTCAGGTTCGCCGAGACGGTGTTCAGGATCAGGTCGAAGCTGCCACGCAGCTTCTTGAAGGTGTCGGGGTCGGCGGTCGCGTAGTAGTGGCTCGCGCCCAGGCGCAGCCCGTCCTCCATCTTCTTCAGCGACTGCGACAGCACCGTCACCTCGGCGCCCATCGCCGCGCCCAGCTTGACGCCCATGTGCCCCAGGCCGCCCAGCCCGATGATCGCCAGCCGGGTGCCCTCGCCGGCCTTCCAGTGCCGCAGCGGCGAGAACAGCGTGATGCCCGCGCACAGCAGCGGCGCCGCCTTGTCCAGCGGCAGCGAGTCGGGGATGCGCACCACGAAGTTCTCGTCGACGACAACCGCCTGGCTGTAGCCGCCCTGGGTCGACGTGCCGTCCTTGTCGATGGAGTTGTAGGTGAAGGTCGCGCCCGGCTTGCAGTACTGCTCGAGCCCGGCCTTGCAACTGCTGCACTGACCGCAGGAGTTCACCATGCAGCCCACGCCGACGTGGTCGCCGACCTTGTACTTGGTGACCGCGGAACCGACCTCGCTCACCACGCCCGCGATCTCATGGCCGGGCACCACCGGGTAATTCGGCGTGCCCCACTCGGCCTTGACGGTGTGGATGTCGGAGTGGCAGATCCCGGCGAACTTGATGTCGATCGCCACGTCGTGCGGGCCGGGCTCGCGGCGTTCGATGGTGGTCTTGGTCAACGGTTCGGTTGCCGACGTGGCGGCATAGGCCGAAACAGTGCTCATGAATATCCCTCTTCGATGTGGTCGCGTCGTAAAAAGTTTAGCTAAGGTAATGTTCCCGGGCCACCGGTGGCCACTCGTCATCACCTTAGGACGGCGGGTGACCGCCCGCCGAGTTGCTAATTGATCGGGGCATTCACCAGGCGCAGGTCGTCGACGATGCCGCGGGCCGCGATCAGGCCCTCGCCGGTCTGCCACACCTCGTCGTTGACGATGTAGACGCGGTTGTCGTGGTTCGCGGACAGCTTGCGCCACGAATTGCTGTCCAGCACCGTGGCGGCACGCTGGGCGGCCGCCGGTGACGCACACGACACGTAGACGACGTCGGCGTCGGCGGCGGACAGGTCCGGGTTCTTGGCCAGGTCGTCGTCGGTCGCCCGGATCTCGATGTACGGCTTGTCGGTGAACCGCTGCGACGCCGGCCGGTCCACGCCGACGGCGCCGAGCACGCTGGCCGGGAAGTTGTTGGTGCCGTAGACCCGGATCGTGTCGGTGGTGAACTGCACGATGGACGCCTGAAAGTGGGACGCGTCATGCCGGGCGCCGACGTCGCCGGCCCGCTGGGAAAAGCCGTTGAGCAGCGCGTCCACCGCGCCACCGCGCGCCGTCGCGCCGCCCACGCCCCGCAGGTTGTCCTCCCAGGCCGCGCCGGGCGCCGCGGTGAACACCGTCGGTGCGATCGCGGCCAGCTGGGGATACAGCTTGGGCGTCAAGCCCTGCGATCCCAGGATGAGGTCCGGGTGGGCCGCCGCGATCCCGGCCAGGTCGGGGTTGCTGCGGCTCCCGACGCCCGGCACGCCGTGCACCGCGCTGCCCAGGTAGGCGGGCTGGCCGGACGACCCGTCCGGCAAGGCCGCCGCCACCACCCGCGATTGCAGCCCGAGCGCGCACAGCGCGTCGAGCTGATCGCCGGACAGCACCACGATCCGCTGCGGCTCCGCGGGCACCTGCACCACGTCCGGGGTGACGCCGGCCGCGTTGTGCGCCTGCCGCGCCTTCGGTCCCGGATCGGCCGCCGCGGCGTCGCGCGCGCACGACTCGTCCGGGCGGCGGTCGTTCCCGAGCACGCCGGCCCCCGCGATCTGAGTGGTCGGCGTCACCAGCGAGGTGCTCGCCTTGGTGCCGGGCTCGCCGGATCCGCAGCCGCTACACGTGACGGCGACCGCCGCCAGCACGGCGGTCGCTCGCGGGAACGCGGGTCGGGTCACGCCGAAAAGCACGCGTCGAACGCTAACACCTGCCGGCCCCGCGCCCGGCACGCCGAAACGACACGCCGCGGTGCCGAGCCGATTACGACAGTTTGTAGGACCAGCCCTGACGTCGGCAGGATCGACGGTTAGTATTCGTGTCAGCTCTGTTTTGGGCCCCTGTCCTATCCGGATGTTTGGAGAAGCTGTTGACAGCCGAAGCGCCCCCCTTGGGAGAACTCGAGGCCGTTCGTCCGTACCCGGACCGGACCGGTCCCAAAGGGAACCTCGTCTACAAACTGATCACGACCACCGATCACAAGATGATCGGCATCATGTACACGGTCACCTGCTTCGTCTTCTTCTTCATCGGCGGACTGATGGCCCTGTTGATGCGCACCGAGCTCGCGGCGCCGGGGCTGCAGTTCCTGTCGAACGAGCAGTACAACCAGCTGTTCACCATGCACGGCACGATCATGCTGTTGCTGTATGCGACGCCGGTCGTGTTCGGGTTCGCCAACCTGGTTCTGCCGCTGCAGATCGGCGCGCCGGACGTGGCCTTCCCGCGGCTCAACGCCTTCTCGTTCTGGCTCTTCCTCTTCGGCGGTCTGACGGCCGCGGCCGGGTTCATCGTCCCGGGTGGGGCCGCGGACTTCGGCTGGACGGCCTACACGCCGCTGTCCGACGCCGTGCACTCGCCCGGCGCCGGCGGAGACCTGTGGATCACCGGCCTGATCGTCGCGGGTCTGGGCACCATCCTCGGTGCGGTCAACATGATCACCACCGTGGTGTGCATGCGCGCGCCCGGCATGACGATGTTCCGGATGCCGATTTTCACGTGGAACATCCTGGTGACGTCGATCCTGATCCTGATCGCGTTCCCGATCCTGACCGCCGCGCTGTTCGGGCTGGCCGCCGACCGGCATCTGGGGGCTCACGTGTACGACGCCGCCAACGGCGGGGTCCTGTTGTGGCAGCACCTGTTCTGGTTCTTCGGCCATCCCGAGGTGTACATCATCGCGCTGCCGTTCTTCGGGATCGTCACCGAGATCATCCCGGTCTTCGCCCGCAAGCCGGTCTTCGGTTACACCACCCTGGTGTACGCGACGCTGTCGATCGCCGCGCTGTCGGTCGCGGTGTGGGCCCACCACATGTTCGCCACCGGAGCCGTTCTGCTGCCGTTCTTCTCGTTCATGACGTATCTGATCGCGGTACCGACCGGGATCAAGTTCTTCAACTGGATCGGCACCATGTGGAAGGGGCAACTCACCTTCGAGACCCCGATGCTGTTCTCCGTGGGCTTCCTGGTGACCTTCCTGCTCGGTGGTCTGACCGGCGTCATGCTGGCCAGCCCGCCGCTGGACTTCCACGTCACCGACACCTATTTCGTGGTGGCGCACTTCCACTACGTCCTCTTCGGCACCATCGTGTTCGCCACCTACGCGGGCGTCTACTTCTGGTTCCCGAAGATGACCGGCCGGTTGCTCGACGAGCGGCTGGGCAAGCTGCACTTCTGGCTGACCTTCATCGGCTTCCACACCACGTTCCTGGTCCAGCACTGGTTGGGTGACATGGGTATGCCGCGCCGCTACGCCGACTACCTGGCCAGCGACGGCTTCCAGGGCCTCAACATCGTGTCCACCATCGGCGCCTTCATCCTGGGCGTGTCGATGTTCCCGTTCGTCTGGAACGTGTTCAAGAGCTGGCGCTACGGCGAGGTCGTGACCGTCGATGACCCGTGGGGCTACGGCAACTCGCTGGAGTGGGCGACCAGTTGCCCGCCGCCGCGGCACAACTTCACCGAACTGCCCCGGATCCGTTCGGAGCGCCCGGCTTTCGAGCTGCACTACCCGCACATGGTGGAGCGGCTGCGTGCCGAGGCGCACGTCGGCCGGGCCCACGGGCCGTCGGACAAGGACGTCACCAGGCTGGACGACGTCCAGGTCCGCAGCTGATGGCCTGATCGGCGGCTATCGCGAGTGAGCACACCGAAGGTGTCGGTGCTGATCACCGTCACCGGAGTGGACCAACCGGGCGTCACGTCGGCCCTTTTCGAGGCGCTCTCCCCGCACGGCGTCGAGTTGCTCAACGTCGAACAGGTGGTGATCCGGCACCGCCTGACGCTCGGTGTGCTGGTGTGCTGCCCGGCGGACGTCGCCGACGGCGCGGAGTTGCGCCGTGATGTCGAATCGGCCATCCGCCGGGTGGGGCTGGACGTCAGCATCGAGCGCAGCGACGACGTGCCGATCATTCGGGATCCCTCCACCCACACCATCTTCGTGCTGGGCCGGCCCATCACCGCGGGCGCGTTCGGCGCGGTGGCCCGGGCGGTGGCCGGCCTGGGCGTCAACATCGACCTCATCCGCGGTGTCTCCGACTACCCGGTGACCGGTCTGGAGCTGCGCGTCTCGGTGCCGCCGGGGTCGGACGCCGCGCTGCGGACCACCCTGAACCAGGTATCGGCCGAGGAACGCATCGACGTGGCGGTCGAGGACTACACCCTGGAGCGGCGGGCCAAGCGGCTGATCGTGTTCGACGTGGACTCGACGCTGGTGCAGGGCGAGGTCATCGAGATGCTGGCCGCCCGGGCGGGTGCCGAGGGCAAGGTCGCCGCCATCACCGAGGCGGCCATGCGCGGCGAGCTGGATTTCGCGCAGTCGCTCGAACAACGGGTGGCCACCCTGGCGGGCCTGCCCGCCTCCGTGATCGACGAGGTCGCCGCTCAGCTCGAGCTCATGCCCGGGGCCCGGACCACGCTGCGGACGTTGCGGCGCTTGGGTTTTCACTGCGGTGTGGTGTCCGGCGGCTTCCGCGGGATCATCGAGCCGTTGGCCGAGGAGCTGATGCTGGACTACGTCGCCGCCAACGACCTGGAGATCGTCGACGGCAAACTCACCGGGCGGGTCCTCGGCCCGATCGTCGACCGCGCCGGCAAGGCCACGGCGCTGCGGGACTTCGCGGAGCGGGCCGGGGTGCCGATGGCGCAGACCGTCGCCGTCGGCGACGGAGCCAACGACATCGACATGCTCGCCGCGGCGGGCCTCGGGGTGGCGTTCAACGCCAAGCCGGCGCTGCGGGAGGTGGCCGACGCCTCGCTGAGCCACCCCTACCTGGACACGGTGCTGTTTCTGCTGGGTGTGACGCGCGGCGAGATCGAGGCCGCCGACGCCGTGGACGGCGAGGTGCGCCGGGTGGAGATACCGCCCGACGCGTAGCGGTCGCCGTACGGCACGATGGTCGGGTGCCCGAAATCGGTACGGAGGCAGCCGACCCCGATCTGCTGATCGACTTCCGCGACGTCTCACTGCTGCGGGAAGGACGGGTCCTCGTCGGGCCGGTGGACTGGCAGGTCGAACTCGACGAACGCTGGGTCATCGTCGGCCCGAACGGGGCCGGCAAGACGTCGTTGCTGCGGATGGCCGCGGCGGCCGAGCACCCCTCGTCGGGCGTCGCGTTCGTGCTCGGGGAGCGGCTGGGCCGGGTCGACGTCTCGGAGTTGCGTTCCCGGATCGGGCTGAGCTCGTCGGCCCTGGCGCAGCGCGTGCCCACCGACGAGGTGGTGCGCGACCTGGTCGTCTCGGCCGGCTACGCGGTGCTGGGTCGTTGGCGGGAGCGTTACGAGGACGTCGACTACCGCCGCGCCATCGACATGCTGGAGAGCCTCGGCGCCGAGCACCTCGCGGACCGTCGCTACGGAACGCTGTCGGAAGGCGAGCGCAAGCGGGTGCTGATCGCCCGTGCCCTGATGACCGATCCCGAGCTGCTGCTGCTCGACGAACCCGCCGCCGGCCTCGACCTGGGCGGCCGGGAGGAGCTGGTGGCGCGGCTGGCCGACCTCGCGGCCGACCCGGACGCCCCCGCGCTGGTGCTGGTCACCCACCACGTCGAGGAGATCCCGCCGGGCTTCAGCCACTGCATGCTGCTGTCCGAAGGAAAAGTGGTGGCCGCCGGCCTGCTGACCGACGTGCTGACCGCCGAGAACCTGTCCACCGCGTTCGGCCAGGCGATCGCCCTCGACCTCGTCGACGGGCGTTATTTCGCCCGCCGCGTCCGTACCCGCGCAGCCCACCGGAGGCAACTATGACGTCAGCGACCGAACCGCCACCGCTGGTCCCGCGCCCGGCGGCGACCGTGATGCTGGTCCGCGACGACCCGGGCGGGATCGCCGTCTTCCTGATGCGGCGGCACGCCAAGATGGAGTTCGCCGCGGGGACCATGGTGTTTCCCGGCGGCGGCGTGGACGACCGCGACCGCAACGCCGACTTGAGCCGGCTCGGGGCGTGGGCCGGCCCGCCGCCGCAGTGGTGGGCGCAGCGGTTCGGCATCGAACCCGACCTGGCCGAGGCGCTGGTGTGCGCCGCGGCCCGGGAGACGTTCGAGGAGTCGGGGGTGCTGTTCGCGGGGCCGGCCGGCGACCCGGACGGTATCGTCGGCGACGCCTCGGTGTACGCCGACGCCCGCCGCGCGCTCGCCGACGGCACGTTGTCGTTCGCGGACTTCCTGCGCCGCGAGAACCTGGAGCTGCGCTCCGACCTGTTGCGGCCCTGGGCCAACTGGGTCACGCCGGAAGCCGAGCGCACCCGCCGCTACGACACCTACTTCTTCGTGGGGGCCCTGCCGCAGGGGCAGCGGGCCGACGGCGAGAACACCGAATCCGACCACGCCGGCTGGACGACGCCGCAGGCCGCCATCGACGACTTCTCCGCCGGGCGCTGCTTCCTGTTGCCGCCGACGTGGACCCAGCTGGATTCGCTGGCCGGGCGGACGGTCGCCGACGTGCTGGCCGTCGAACGGCAGATCGTGACCGTGCAGCCGCACCTGGAGATCCAGGGCGACAACTGGGTGTTCGAGTTCTTCGACTCCGACCGCTACCACCGGGCACGCGAGGCCGGCGGGATGGGATGGCGGCATTGAGCGAGTTCGTCAGCACGGTGGTCAGCGACGGCTCGCAGGATGCCGGACTGGCCATGCTGCTGCTGTCGCGCCCGCCGACCAACGCGATGACCCGCCAGGTCTACCGGGAGATCGTGGCGGCGGCCGCCGAACTCGGCGAGCGCGACGACGTGTCCGCGATCATCCTGTTCGGTGGCCACGAGATCTTCTCGGCCGGCGACGACATGCCCGAGCTGCGCACGCTGACGGCACCTGAGGCCGAGACGGCGGCCCGGGCTCGGCAGCAGGCCATCGACGCCGTGGCGGGGATCCCCAAGCCGACCGTGGCCGCCATCACCGGCTACGCGCTGGGCGCCGGCCTCACGCTGGCCCTGGCCGCCGACTGGCGCGTCAGCGGCGACAACGTGAAGTTCGGCGCGACGGAGATCCTGGCCGGCCTGATCCCCGGCGGCGACGGCATGGCCCGCCTGACCCGCGCGGCCGGGGCGAGCCGGGCCAAGGAACTGGTGTTCAGCGGCCGGTTCTTCGACGCCGAGGAGGCGCTGACGCTGGGCCTGATCGACGAGATGGTGGCCCCCGACGACGTGTACGACGCCGCCGCGGGGTGGGCCCGCCGCTTCCTCGACGGCCCGCGGCACGCGCTGGCCGCGGCCAAGGCCGGCATCAACGACGTGTTCGAGCTGGGCCCGGCCGATCGGGGGGCCGCCGAGCGGCGCCGCTACATCGACGTGTTCGCCGCTGGTCAGACCGGCGACGAGGACCCGGACTCCGGCGCCCGTTAGGCTGCCCTGCATGACGACGAGTTCGACCGATGCCGTTCCCAACCCGCATGCCACAGCCGAGCAGGTGGAGGCCGCCCGGCATGACAGCAAGCTGGCCCAGGTGCTCTACCACGACTGGGAGGCCGAGTCCTACGACGAGAAGTGGTCGATCTCTTACGACCAGCGCTGCGTGGATTACGCCAGGGACTGCTTCGACGCCATCGTGCCCGACGGGGTGCAGCGCGAGCTGCCCTACGATCGCGCCCTCGAATTAGGCTGCGGCACCGGGTTTTTCCTGCTCAACCTGATCCAGTCCGGGGTGGCCCGGCGCGGGTCGGTCACCGACCTGTCGCCCGGGATGGTCAAGGTCGCCACCCGCAACGGGCAGTCGCTGGGGCTGGACATAGACGGGCGGGTCGCCGATGCCGAGGGAATCCCTTACGAGGACAACACCTTCGACCTGGTCGTCGGACACGCCGTGCTGCACCACATCCCCGACGTCGAGCTGGCGCTGCGCGAGGTCGTCCGGGTGCTGCGGCCGGGCGGCCGCTTTGTGTTCGCCGGCGAACCCACCACCGTCGGCGACACCTATGCCCGCACGTTGTCCACCTTGACCTGGCGCCTGGCGACCAACGTCACCAAGTTGCCGGGCCTGCAGGGCTGGCGGCGCCCGCAGGCCGAGCTCGACGAATCCTCCCGCGCCGCGGCGCTGGAGGCCGTCGTCGACCTGCACACCTTCACGCCGGGCGACCTGGAGCGGTTGGCCGGCAATGCCGGCGCGACCGAGGTGCAAACGGCGACCGTGGAATTCACCGCCGCGATGCTGGGCTGGCCGTTGCGCACGTTCGAATGCGCGGTGCCGCCGGGCCGATTGGGTTGGGGCTGGGCCAAGTTCGCGTTCACCAGCTGGAAGACGTTGAGCTGGCTGGACGCCAACGTCATGCGGCACGTCGCGCCGAAGGGCTGGTTCTACAACGTGATGATCACCGGGGTCAAACCCTCCTGACTGAGGGCCTCACTTTCGGCGTCGAGGACGTCCGTTATCTGCGGTCGGAATCGGGCGCCGCGGCGCTGGCCGCGGTCGCCGGACTCGAGCTCTCCGATGCCAGCCGGGTCGCCGACATCGCCGCGGCGCGCGCCCGGTTCGGCGACCGGGCGCCGGTGTTGGTGGAGACGACGCTGCTGCGCCGGCGCGCCGCCGAGAAACTGTGCGGGCTGGGCGCCGAAGTGCCGGTGTCGAACTGGCTGTTCACCGACGAGGCGCTGCAGCAGGCCACCGCGGCCCCGGTGGCCGTGCACCGGGCCACGCGGCTGGCCGAGGCGGGGGTGGTCGTGCACGACGCCACCTGTTCGATCGGCACCGAGTTGGCCGCGCTGCGCGGTGCGGGCGTCCGCGCGCTCGGCAGCGACCTCGATGCGGTGCGGCTGGCCATGGCCCGGCACAACCTGGGGGAGGCGGCCGTGCTGTGCCGCGCCGACGCGCTGGCTCCGGTGACCCGCGACGCCGCGGTCCTGGTGGACCCGGCGCGACGCCTCGGCGGGCGGCGCCGCTTCCGCATCGAGGACTACCGGCCCGGCCTGGGCGCCCTGATCGATACCTACCGGGATCGTGACCTTATCGTAAAGTGTTCGCCCGGAATCGATTTCGACGAATTGAGAAAGCTCGGCTTCGCCGGCGAGATCGAGGTGACGTCCTATCGCGGCTCGGTGCGCGAAGCGTGCCTGTGGCCCGCCGGACTGGCGCAGCGCGGCATCCGTCGGCGCGCCAGCATCCTGGATCGCGGCGAGCAGGTCACCGACAGCGACCCGGACGACTGCCCGGTGCGCCCCGCCGGGCGATGGCTCGTCGACCCCGACGGCGCGGTGGTCCGCGCCGGGCTGGTGCGCCATTACGGCGCGCGGCACGGGCTGTGGCAACTCGACCCCGACATCGCCTACCTGTCGGGGGATGAGCTGCCGCCGGCGGTCCGGGGCTTCGAGGTGCTCGAGCAGCTGGCGTTCGATGAGCGACGGCTGCGCCGGGCCTTGTCGGCGCTCGATTGCGGGGCGCTGGAGATCCTGGTGCGCGGAGTGCGGGTGGACCCCGACGCGCTGCGGCGCCGGATGCGGCTGCGCGGTGGGCGGCCCCTGACGGTGGTCATCACCCGCCTGGGTTCACGGGCCGCCGGAGGGGCGACGGCTTTCGTTTGCCGGCCGTCGCGATAGCGCCCGGTAGGCTGGGGCGATCGCTAGTTCAGGCGCCAGCGCCGCCTAATCCCGCAAGGACATTCGAAGAATGCGTTATCTGATCGCGGCCGTGGTGCTCGCATCGGCGGCCCTGTTGGGTTGGCCGGCGGCCGCCGCGCCACCGTCGTGTGCCGGCCTGGGCGGCACCATCGAGGACGGCCAGATGTGCCGCATCCGCGCCACCGGCCCCACCTACACGCTCAACATGGTGTTCCCCGCCGACTACCCCGACGAGCAAGCGCTGACCGATTACATCACGCAAAACCGGGACGGCTTCGTCAACGTCGCACAAAGTTCGGGGCCCCGCGATCAGCCCTACCAACTGGAGGCCACAACCGAGCAGCGCGCATCCGGTCAGCCCCCGCGCAACACCCGCAGCGTGGTGCTCAAGTTCTTTCAGGATCTCGGGGGAGCGCATCCGTCGATCTGGTACAAGGCCTTCAACTACAACCTCGGGACCAAGCAGCCCATCACCTTCGACAACCTGTTTGCGCCGGGCACCGCGCCGCTGGACAGCATCTTCCCGGTCGTGCAGCGTGACCTGGCGCGCCAAACCCCGTTGGGTGCAGCCATTCTGCCCTCGACCGGGCGCGACCCGACGCACTACCAGAACTTCGCCATCACCGACGATGAGCTGATCTTCTACTTTGCGCCCGGTGAGATGCTGCCGGCGTTTGCCGGGCCGGTGCAAGCCGAGGTGCCCCGCAACACGATCCCGCCGCTGGCCGTCTAGACCGGACCCGCGAGCGTTTCCATCGCCGCGGCGCCGACCGCCAGCGCGACTTGCGCGACGCAGCCGACCAGCGGGACGAAAAAGGCGGTGCGGCGCCGGGCAAGGCGCCGGATCGCGACGATCAGCACTGCGACGAAGACGACGGCGCCGCCGCCGAGTCCCAGGAACATGGCGCGGTCGATCCATGCGGGGTCGCCGCACTTCCGGGAGCCGCACGGGTCGGTGCCCATGACGAACAGGCTCAGCAGGCCTATTGTGACCGCGATCAGGAAGGCGTGGACTGCGAGCAGCACCACGGTCGCCGTGCGGTCCACCGCCACGTTGCGCTCACGTTTTCCGGAGTACGCGGCGACCGCCGCCGGCATCTCGTTGTCATCGGTGGCCATTGGCTCAGTATGGCCGGGTCAGGCAGGCGCGAAACCGTACACCTGGCCGTCGCTGGTGGCGGCCACCACGCGGCGGTCGACGCCCACCGAAACCCCCAGCGGGTAGCCGGTAGCCGCTGGAAGCGGGTAGCTGCCCAGCGTGTGACCGGTGCCCGGATCGAAGACCAGCAGCGACATGCCCGGAGCGCCGTTCGCGACCGGGGCGTTGATGGCCGCGTAGCCGACCCCCGCGCCGGCCAGGCTCGACGACGACAACGGGACGACGTCATCTCGGCGCCACGCCTGATCGGCGTGATCGCCCGCATCCTTGAAGGCCACCAACCGGGTGCCTGGGCCGCCACCCGACACGATGAGGCCCGCGGGCGTGACCGCGGGCGGCGTCTGTGCCAGGAACCCCAGCGGCGCCGACCACTTCACTTTGCCGTCGGCGGCGTGCAGTGCCCACAGTCGTTGGTCGCGGCCGTTGACGTAGACGGTCGACCCGTCCGCGGACAGCACCGGACTGGCGATGACACCCGCGTCGACGGCGTCACTGGTCCATTCCCGGGACACCAGCGGCGTCTGCCCGGGGTGATACTTCAGCCCGACCAGACCCGCCGCGGGCGCGCCCGGCTGCCAGACACCCAGCACCGCCATCTGGCTGGCCGCCGAGAAGGCGGGCGCGGCGGCCACCGGGCAGTCCTGCCGCGCCGGCGCGCAATCGCCCAGCCCGCGCGTCGCGTCCGTGGGGTCGACACCGTCCACCAGATCCATCGGGCTGCCGACCACCGCGCCGCGGTGGGCCTCGAAGACCAGCACCTGACCCAGATGGGTCACCACGAGCAACTGCCCGTGGCCGAGAAACCTTGGTGTGCTTGGCATTCCGATCACCGGCTGCCGCCAGCGCGTCCACTGCGTCACCGGGAAGGAGAGGAACGCGCCGGGCTGGCCGACGTAAACGTTGTCGAACCCGTCAAACAGGGGGCCGGCGTAGCCGCCGCCCTGGAACAGCCGCACACACCAGCGTTGCCGGCCGTTGTTGTCGTTCTCCCATTCCATCAGCGAACATCCGGCCGGCGTCTGCGCGTTGAGGGCCAGATAACCGCGCGCACTCAGCGCCGGACCGGCCGCCAGGCTGCCCTTGACCGAGCGCATCCACCGCAGCGACAGGTTGGTGGCGCCGGCGGTGCCGGTGTAGCCGCTGTTGGCGGAGTCGCCGTATTGCGCGGGCCAGCCGGCCGAGGGCGAGGCCTCCACCCACGAGTCGGTGTTGGCGCATCCGCCGAGTCCGACCGTGATCCCGGCCGCCAGCAGCGCGGATGACCACCGCCGAAGCCCACGCGGGACATGTCGGGCACGCACTTGGGTTCCCCAGATCCTTTCCGCGGACGTCGGCATGGGCAGCGATCGAGTACAGGTGAGGGTAACCCGTGGAGATCTGCGCGCGGTGGATCGCTAGGCTGTCCGGCCATGACGAGCATGTGGGGTGCCCCGATCCATCGCCGCTGGCGTGGATCGAACCTGCGGGACCCGCGGCAGGCCAAATTCCTGACGCTGGCCTCGCTGAAATGGGTGCTGCGCAACCGGGCCTACACGCCCTGGTACCTGGTCCGTTACTGGCGGCTGCTGAAGTTCAAGCTCGCCAACCCGCACATCATCACCCGCGGCATGGTGTTCCTGGGCAAGGACGTGGAGATCCACGCGACGCCCGAACTGGCTCAGCTCGAGATCGGCCGCTGGGTGCACATCGGCGACAAGAACACCATCCGCGCGCACGAAGGCTCGCTGCGGTTCGGCGACAAGGTGGTGCTGGGCCGCGACAACGTCATCAACGCCTACCTCGACGTCGAGCTCGGAGATTCGGTGTTGATGGCCGACTGGTGCTACGTCTGCGATTTCGACCACCGTATGGACAACATCAACCTGCCCATCAAGGACCAGGGCATCGTCAAGTCGCCGGTGCGGATCGGCCCCGACACCTGGGTGGGGGTGAAGGTGACGGTGCTGCGCGGCACGGCCATCGGCCGGGGCTGCGTGCTGGGGTCGCACGCGGTGGTCCGCGGTGTGATCCCCGATTACTCGATCGCGGTCGGCGCGCCGGCCAAGGTGGTCAAGAACCGCCAGCTCGCCTGGGAGAGCTCGGCCGCCCAGCGTGTGGAACTGGCCGCCGCCCTGGCCGACATCGAACGCAAGAAGGCCGCCCACTAGGTAGGGCCACCCCGCTAGCTCGGCGGTTCGGGGTGGTCGTCGACCTTGTAGTCGAAGTTGACGTCGCCGGCGTCGACGCTGGTGACGGTCACCGCAATGCCGTACTTGTCGGTGCCGTCGACGAGTTGGCACCGTAGCGTCGCGCCCTGAGTCCCCTTCAGGTTGTCGGGGCAGGTCACCGCATCCGGTTTCCTGCCCACCTGCTGGGTCAGCTTGTCGCTGATGATGCTGGCCACCTGGTTCTTGTCGACCGTCTCCACCATGTCGAATTTGACGTCGCTGCCGTTGACGCTGGTCACGGTCACGTTGACGTTGAAGGTCTGGTTTTTGACCTTCATCTCGCAATTGAGTTGCGCGCCAACCTTGGCCGGCAGGTCGTTCGGGCAGTTCACCGATTCGGGCTTGTTGCCGGCGGCGTCGGTCATCTTCGCGGTGATCTGGCCGGCGACGTCGCTCTTGCTGACCGCGTGCGACGAGCCGACGGAGCACGAACAGGCGTTGACGCCGGCCAGCAACCCGGCGGCGGCGCCGGAAGCCAGCAAGGTTCGAGCGAGGATGTGTGCCATTGGTGCCTCCCGAGCGGCGTGACAACTCCTGAATCGGCTGATAATTGCATGCCAGACAGCCTCGGGTAGGTGATTGGGCAAACATTCACGCCGGCGACAATTCGTTGCTGAGTCAGGCCGGCGCGCGGGTCAGATGCTCTGGTAGCGCCGCAGCGCCTCGGCACGCTCGGCGCCGTGATCGACGATCGGGGCGGGGTAGCCGGCCGGCCGTTCTCCCTTGCGCAGGTGCGCGTCGTCTACCGAGCGCAACTCGGACACCCATCGCCGGATGTACGCGCCGGACGGGTCGAACTTCTCGCCCTGCGTGGTCGGATTGAACACCCGAAAGTACGGCGCGGCGTCGGTGCCGCAGCCCGCGCACCACTGCCACCCGTGCTGGTTGTTGGCCATGTCGCCGTCGACCAGCTGGTCCAAAAACCACTCTGCGCCCCATTGCCAGGGCAGGTGCAGGTCTTTGACCAAGAACGAGGCGACGATCATCCGCACCCGGTTGTGCATGAAGCCGGTCTCGCGCAGTTGACGCATCCCGGCGTCGACCAGTGGGTAACCGGTCTCACCGGCCTTCCACGACTCGAAACGGCGTCTGGCCTCGGCCCCGGTGTCGGTGTGGATGCCGTCGAACTGGCTGTTCCAGTTGCGCCAGGCGCTCGCCGGCCAGTGATGCAGCACATCGGCGTAGAAGTCGCGAAACGCCAACTCGCGCAGGTATGCCTGGGCCCCGGCCTGGCCCGGGTCGAGGTCGGCGACCATGGTGCGCGGATGGATGGTGCCGAACTTCAGGTGCGCCGACATCCGGCTGGTGCCGTGCAGGTCCGGCCGATTGCGCTCCTCGTCGTAGTGTTGTAACCCGTTGGCCACGAACGACGTCCACTGCTTACGGGCCGCCGCCTCGCCGGCGGCGAGGTCGAGCGGCGCGCCGGGATCGGGGATCTCGGCGCGCTTGGTCCGCAGCTGCGCCGGATCCAGCCAACGCGCGGACTTCGCGCTCGACTTAGCCGGTGCGCGCCAACCTGATTCGCGCCACTGGCGCAGGAACGGGGTGAACACCTGGTAGGGGGAGCCGTCCTTCTTGGTGACCCGGCCCGGCGAGACCAGGTACGGCGAACCCGTGGCCACCAGGGGAACCGAACCCAGCGCGGCGCGGACGCGTTCGTCACGGCGCTTTCCGTACGGCGCGAAATCCTCGGAGACGTGCACCGCCGACGCGCCGATCTCGTTCGCAACGCGCGGGACCAGCTTGTCGGGCTCGCCCCGGGTCACCAGTAGCCGTCCCCCCAGGTCGTCGTGCAGTTGTCGCAGCGAGTCGCCCAGGAACTGAAGGCGGCGCCGGCCGGCGGAGGCCTCGAGCGTCGGATCCAGCACGAAACAGGCGAGCACCTCGCCTTCGTCGGCCGCCGCATTCAGCGCCGGATGGTCGCTCAAGCGCAAGTCGCGACGAAACCACAAGAGGGTCGGCATGATCCGATGGTTTCCTCAGCGGTTGAGGCGCCAAACATGGGTGGCCAGTACGGTTGCGAATGAACACCACAGCGGGTACGCCGACTGGGCCAGCGCGGCCCGCGGGTCGGCTTGCGCGGTGCGACGCGTGAGGTCGGCGCTGCTGGCCGCGAGCAAGGCAGCACCGACGGCCGAGGCGCCGAGTTTGTGGAAGCGGAAGAAAAGCCAACTCCATCCGGCGTTGAGGACCAGGTTCACGCCGAGCGCGGCAGCATAGCGGCGTGCCTGGTCGTGCTGTCCGGCCGCGCGGAAGCGGTCGATGGCCACGGCGGACGTGACCGCGATGTCGCCGTAGAGGGTGGTCCACGCCACCGGGAAGGCGGCGTTGGGCGGCTGGTACGGCGGCTTGCGCAGCCGCGCGTACCAGGCGGGAACGGCCTTGGCACTCGCGATGCTGCCTGATGCGGCGGCGGCGACGACGGCGAGGCTGGTGCCGGCCAACGTGGATTTGTTCACGGGATGCTCCGTTCTCTTTCAGATTGTGCTGCAACGGTTTTGGCAGGCTCGGGTGTGGCGGGCCACCAGATGCGGTCGCCGATGAGGGCGAACAGCGCGGGAATGACCAGAGTGCGGACCACGAAGGTATCGAGCAGGATGCCGAGGCCGACGATGATTCCCAGCTGGGTCAGCACGATCAGCGGCAACACGCCAAGCACGCAGAAGACGGCGGCCAAAACGATTCCCGCGCTGGTGATCACGCCGCCGGTGGCCGACACCGCGGCCACCATTCCGGCGCGTGCGCCGCGCCGTGCCGACTCCTCGCGGGCGCGGGTGACCAGAAAGATGGTGTAGTCCACGCCGAGCGCGGCCAGGAACAGGAAGGC
The DNA here is from genome assembly GCF_001667665.1 of Mycobacterium sp. E342. Classification (NCBI taxonomy): domain Bacteria; kingdom Bacillati; phylum Actinomycetota; class Actinomycetes; order Mycobacteriales; family Mycobacteriaceae; genus Mycobacterium; species Mycobacterium sp. E342. The sequence continues at coordinate 34,885 of NZ_LZJM01000214.1, read as the reverse complement.
GAAGAGCGGGGTGCTGTTGTCCAGCGCCGGGAATCCGAAGAAATGGCTGCTGGCCCAGCCGCCCATGCCGAGCGCGGCCAGCGCCCCGAGAATGGTGGCCGACAGCAGCGTCGGCGGCGCAAGTGCGGAGCGCAGCAGGATGTAGAGCACCACCAGGATGACCGCGAGAATCGCCGGGATCAACACGTGGCGGTCGCGGGTGGCGGCGTCGCGGACGTCGAGAGCCTGCGCATCAGGCCCGCCGACCAGCGCCCCGGGGCTGGCGGCCTTCGTTGTATCGCGCAGCGCCGCAATGGTGTTGAATGCCCGTCCGGAGGAGGGGGGCGCGTCGATCACCACCGACCACTTCGTCAGCCCGGACGCCGAGCGCCCGGAATCGGTCGCCGACACCACGCCCGGCGTGGCCCTGATGGCTTGTGGCACCCGCGAAGCGGTGGGCGCGATGACCAGCGTGGGGTTGGTCAGACCGGCCGGAAAGTGCGCGGCCACAATGTCATAACCGGAGACCGAATCCGCGTGCACCCGGAACTGCTCGGTCTGCGACAGGCCTATCTGCGTGCCCAGCAGTCCGGTCGCGAGCGCCGCCAGGCCGGTGATCGCCACGGCCGCGACCAGCGCCGGTCGCCGGTTCACCCACTCCCCGACGCGGTGCCAGGCGCCGGAATCCACGGTCGCGGTGTCCCCGGGGTGGGGGATGAAGGGCCAGAACAGTCGACGGCCGCACAAAGCGAGCAGCGGTGGCAGTATCACCAGGGCCGACACCGCGGCGACCAGGAGCCCGCACGCCGCCAGCGCGCCCAGGCTGCGCGTGCTCGGGGTCGAGGCGAACAGCAAGGTGAGCAACGCCAGCACCACGGTGGCATTGCTGGCGACGATCGCCGGGCCGGCCATCCGCACCGCGCGGCGCAAGGCGTCCCGGTGCCCGGGATGGCGACGCAGCTCCTGCCGATAGCGGGAGATCAGCAGCAGCGCGTAGTTGGTGCCCGCGCCGAAGACCAGCACGCTGGTGATGCCGGACGTGGCGCCGTCGAAGCTGAGCCCGGTCAGCGACGCCACGGCGGTCCCCACCGCCGCCGCGACCCGGTCGGCGAACCCGACCACCAGCAGGGGCACCAGCCACAGCACCGGTGAGCGGTAGGTCGCGATCAGCAGCAGCGCCACCACCGACGCGGTCACCGCGAGCAGGGTGACATTGGCATTGGTGAACGCGCCGGCGATGTCCGCGCCGAACGCCGGGCCGCCGGTGACGTGGGCCTGCAGTTCCGTGGGCAGGCCGGTCGAGGCGGCCCCGCGCAGCTTGGCCACCACGTCGGTCAGGTCGAGACCCGACAGGTCGGCGCTGACGGGCACCACCGCGATGGCGGCCTTGCCGTCGGCCGACACCTGCGCCGGCGCCACAACGCCTGGTCCGCCCTGCGGTGCGGCCGCCTGCATGCGGTCGCGGGCCGCCTCGGCGGCGGCGAGGCCGGCGGGCCCGAGCGCGGCGCCGTCGGCGCGGCCGACGACCAGGATCAGGGGAGCGCGGTCCCCGCCGGGAAATTGGCGGGCCATGGCGTCGACGCGGGCCGAATCGGATCCGGTCGGCACCGATAGCGGGGCCTGCCCGCCCGCCGCGTTGGCGCCGACGGCCGCCATGAAGACGACGCCCAACAACAGCGTCCCCAGCGCGTACAGCCACGACCGTCGTCCCGTTACGGCCGCGGCCACGCCATCCCACACCACGAATCGAAGTCTTTCAGTGTGTTAAACATTAATCAACTGAAATTACGCATCGTCACGCAATAGGGCGCCGACGGTACGCAACAAGGGGCACTATGGACATTATGGACGTGAGGGGCCGGGGGTTGGGCGCGCCTGGGGGCCTGCCGTGACGGTCGACCGCGGGCCCATGACCACCCGCAAACGGCGGCACATCGACGTGTGCCTCGGCGAGCAGGTCAACTATGAGCACATCAGTACCGGGTTGGAACGGTACCAACTGCCCTATAACGCCCTCACCCAGACCAGCCTGGGCGACATCGACCTGTCCGCCAAGTTCTTCGGCGCCAACCTGCGGTCGCCGATTCTGGTCGGTGCGATGACCGGCGGTGCCGAGTTGTCGGGCACCATCAACCGGAACCTGGCCACGGCCGCACAACAACTCGGCATCGGGATGATGCTCGGATCGCAGCGGATAATGCTGGACAGCGCGCTGGGGGAGCGGGCCGCGGCCAGCTTCACCGTTCGCGACGTGGCCCCGGATGTGTTGCTGTTCGGCAACATCGGCCTGGCCCAGCTGACCAAGGCCGCGGTGCCCGACCTGGCGAAAGCTCTCGACCGGGTGGGTGCCGACGTGCTCGCCGTGCACACCAACCCGCTGCAGGAAGCGATGCAGCACAACGGGGACACCGACTTCTCCGGCTCGTTGGGCAGGCTGCGGGATGCCGCCGACGCCATCGAGTGCCCGATACTGCTCAAGGAGGTCGGCCACGGCATCGGCGGCGCGGCGGCCGCGGAATTGATTGGGGCCGAAGGCGAATTGCCGGTGTCCGGCATCGATGTCGCGGGCGCCGGCGGCACCTCGTGGTCGCGGGTCGAGCAGTTCGTCCGCTACGGCGAGCTTCGTTACCCGCACCTGGCCGATTGGGGCATCCCGACCGCGAGGGCCATCGTGGAGGTGCGTGAGGTGCTGCCGGACATCCCGTTGGTGGCCTCCGGCGGTATCCGCACCGGGATGGACGCGGCCAAGGCGATCGCGTTGGGCGCCGACGTCGTGGCGGTCGCCCGACCCCTGCTGAGCGCCGCGATCGAATCCGCTGCAGCCGTGGTGGATTGGCTGCAGCCATTCATTGATGAGCTCCGCGTCTGCCTGCACGGCTGCGGCGCCGCGAGCCTCTCGGCGTTGCGCGCGGTCGACCTCACGCCCGCCCCGTAGCCGCGTGTGACATGGCGGTGATACTGGCCTACGGGTCGCCGGCCCTGGGTCACCTGTTGCCGGTCGGGGCGCTGCTGGCCGAGCTCGCGGGCCGGGGTCACGAGGTTCACGCGCGCACGATGGCGGAAGGTGTCGCGACGATGCGCGCGGTCGGCGTGCACGCCGAACCGGTCGATCCCGCCATCGAGGCGATCGTCGGCGAGGATTGGCGGGCGCGAAACGCCTTGGGCGTCTTGAAGTCGACGATCGACGTGCTCTGCCGGCGAGCGGTGCTCGAGGTGCAGGATCTGCGCCGCGCGGTGGATGCGGTCGGGCCGGACGCGATCATCGTGGACGCGAACTGCTGGGGCGCGATGTCGGCGGCGGAGGCCGGGCATACTCCTTGGCTGGTGTTCTCGCCGTTCACGCCGTACCTGCGGTCCCGCGGGGTGCCGCCCTTCGGCCCGGGCTTTCGCCCCCTGCCGGGCGTCCTCGGCGACATCCGGGATGCCTCGGTGCGGCCGATCGTCCGTCATCTCTTCGATCGGCCAGTGGTCCCGCGCGTCAACGCCATTCGCGCCGAGCTGGGCGTGTCGCCGGTCGCTTCGGTCGACGAGTTCATGCGGCGCGCGCCGCTGCTGCTGGCCGTCGGGGGCGAGCCCTTCGAGTACCCGCATCCCGGCTGGGCCGGGTTGGTTCACCACATCGGCGCGTGCGTATTCGAGCCGACCGCGGCCGCGCCGGCCTGGATCGCCGCCATCAAGCGGCCGCTGGTGCTGGTCAACACGTCCTCGATCAAGCAGCCCGACGCCGCTCTGGGGCGGATCGCGTTGCGGGCGCTGGCCGATGAGCCCGTGCACGTGGTGGCGACGTTTCCGGCGGGGATACCGCCGGATCTCCCGCGACCGCCGAACGCGACCATATGCCGCTTCGTCCCGCACGCGGCCGTGCTGGAGCGGGCCCGCTGCGCCATCACGCACGGGGGCATGGGAACGACGCTGAAAGCCCTCGATCGCGGTGTGCCCGTCTGCGTCGTGCCGTTCGCGCGCGACCAGGCCGAAGTGGCCAGGCGCGTCGAGGTCGCCCGCTGCGGTACCCGCCTGGCCGCCAAAAACCTCACCCCGGCCCGGCTGAGGGCGAAGGTGCGCGCGGCGATGACGATGGTGGACGGTGCGCGTCGAGTGGCGGCGGGATTCGTCGCGACCGGGGGCGTGCAGGGCGGGGCCGACCTGATCGAGCAGCGGGTGCTCGGCTCCGCGGCCCGGCGGCCGGTGCGCTAGGCGCACCCGGCCACGCGTCCGCCGTAGGTCGCTGAGGGGCAACTCGATCCGTCGGCGCCACCCCGTTGACTGACGATGTAATCGTGTGTGACGATATCGTCAGTTTGAAGGGAAGGGGCGCATGGACGATTTCACCGGACCCCTCCGACTCCGTGCCCGCGCCGGAACAGTCGTCGGTGCGCGGTTGGGGTGTCCCGTGCGGACCGCGTGATGCCGGGCACGCCCGCCGGCGTCGCGGTCTACCGCCCCGACATCTACACCAGGGCGGCGGTGATCGACCCGTATCCGCACTATCGGCGCCTTCGCCAGCTGGGCCCCGTGGTCTGGTTGCGCCGGCACCGCGCGTACGCGCTGCCGTGCTACGCGGAATGCAAAGCCACGCTGCGCGATGACTCGACGTTCATCTCCGGCAACGGTGTGGCGCTCAATCCGATCAGTAATCGCCTCTCTCGCGGCACGACGCTCAACAGCGACGGCGCCGAGCACGACCGGCGCCGCAAATTGGTTGCGCACCGGCTGCTTCCACGGGCGTTGCGCGACTTCGCCGAAACGGTCGATCGACAAGCGGCCGCCATCGTCGACAGCGCCGTGCGCCGCCACACCGTCGACGCCGTCGAGGACCTCGCCTCGGCATTGCCGCTGGCCGTGGTTCCCGACCTTGTCGGATGGCCGCGCGATCAGCGGGGACGGCTGATCGACTGGGGCGGAGCCACATTCGACGCCCTAGGGCCGCTGAACTGGCAAGCCATCAGATCTGCCCCGCTCACTTTGCGGATGCTCCGATTCGCCCGCCGTGTCGTACGCGACCGCGCCGTGCTCGACGGCAGCATCGTCGACGAGCTGCTGTCAGTGGCGGACGCGGGGGAGCTGACTCGCGAGGAATGCACCGCGCTGATGATCGACTACATCGCGCCCTCGCTCGACACCACCATCAGCGCCATCTCCAACGCGGTGTACCTGCTCGCGGCCCACCCCGAGCAGTGGCGGCTGCTCAAGGAGGACCCGGGCCTGATCCCCAACGCGCTCAACGAGATCGTGAGATACGAATCGCCCCTGCGCGCCTTCGCCCGCTTCGCCCGGGCCGACGCCCAGATCGCCGGGACGCGCATCCCGGCGGGGTCCCGCGTGGTCGTCATGTACGCCTCGGCCAATCGGGACGAGGGCGAATGGAGCGACCCGGACAGCTTCGACATTCGACGGGAGGCGGGACGGCACCTCGGCTTCGGCAACGGTCAGCATGCGTGCGCCGGCCAAGCCCTGGCCCGACTGGAAATGGCTGCGATCCTGCGAGCGCTGATCGAGCGCGTCGACCACATCACCCTGAGGGGGCGCCCCACCTGGGCCGTCAACAACATCATCCGACGGCATGAGTCACTTCCGGTCAGCCTCGAGGGCAAGTGAGCGCCGCTAGGCCGGGCGCTCACCGACCTTGCTCACCGCACGAGCCCGGCCCTTCGCCGGCGGGCGCTTCGCGCCGGTGGCCGGCGGCTGGGGGGCCGCTCCGTCGAGTTGCGATTCGAAGGTGGACATCGCCTCCATCATCGCCAGGAAAACCCGGTGGGCGGCGGCCAGGTCGCGGTCGGAGATGCCGGTCAGGGCCGCGTGCAGTTCCGCCCCGAGGGGGGTGAAGAACGAACGGGCCAGCGCCATGCCCGATTCTTCGTAGCGGAGCAGCGTCTTGCGCCGGTCGTCGGGATCGGGCTCGCGCCGCAGGTGGCCGGAGTCGATCATCCGGTCCACCAGGTAGGTGATCGCCGCGGGCGACACGTCCAGGCGTTGGCGCAGCTGCGCCGGCGTCAACGGCGTCCCGGCCGTTTCGGCAACCATGATGTGCAGCAAGGCATGCAAGTCGGTGCCGCCCACGTCGTTTTGACGGGCGAAGTGCCGGCCGATGCGGTCCGATTGCGCGGTGAGTGCGCGCATGTCGGCCGACATCAACTTCTCGAGTTCGGCTCGGTCCAGTCGCCGATCAGCGGCGCCGCGCTTGGTCACTTACCTGTGTCCTTCTGCAAGATTCGTCGACCAGCGTATCTGCGACCGCCACACGAGCCCCGCGAGCCCCGGCAAGTGTCGCGTATTTCCCTCCGATCGGCCGGTTCGTCGGCGAACTCGAGGGGTTCACGGCATCGACCGATCAGAGCTCCGTCGGGTCGTCGCCTCAGTCGGTCGGGCGCAGCGCGCCCGGTTTGTGCACCGCGTCCGCGCCCGTCTTATCGCTGCGGACGTGGTACTGCGGCTCGTCTTCGGACGCCCGGACGGTACGCCCGGCGGCCTCGGTGTCGGAGGTGATTTCGCCTTCGACCGTTCCGCGGACGGTGTTGCCGTGGCTTCGCCACTCCACCTTGCCGCCCCGGTGGAATCTCTTTTCACCCATGTGGGTCCTCCTCTCAGCAGTGCGACGGGGCCGCCGCCCGGCTCGCGCCGGCGCGTGCGGTGGCCGTGACATCGCGCGCGATCCCGCCGAACACCGCATCGCGGTACGGTGCCGCCGCGGTCCAAAAGAGCTGGCCCGCAAGCCCATACGGCTGGAACAGCGCCCGCTGGCGGTAGCGCGAGCCGACGTCGTCGTGGGGTTTCGCGGACAGCTCCAGCCACAGGCGCCCGGGCAGCGGGATGTCGGCGCGCAACCGGACCAGCCGGGGCGCGTCGATATGCTCCACGCGCCACCAGTCCAGCGCCTCGCCCTCGTGCAACTCCTGCCCGTCGAGTGGCCGGCGCGCCGGCCGGAACATGCCGAGCGCGCCGTTGATCCAGCCGCGCAGTGGCCATTCCAACGGCAACACCGACCAGTTGCGCTCGGCGACGGCGGTGCGGATGGCCTGCCACAGCGTTTCGGGGTCGGAGCGGCTATGGCGTTGGCGCACATCCTCATACAGCGATCCACCCGCCCACCGCGGGTCGGTGGGCAGCGGCTGGGATGGTGCGCCGTTCGTGTCGGCGCGTGACCATCGGGTGCGCAGGTCCTTTTCCCGGACGTGTGCCAGGGCGAGTTCGACCGCCTCCTCGTAATGCGTCAGTCCGCCGTCCGGATCGGGTATGTGGCGGGCGATGTCGTGGTCGGCACACACCACGTCGTTTTCCAGCGACTCCATCAGCGAGACGGCCAGTTGGCGGGGAAGGGGGGTGAGTAGGTCCACCCATGGCGCCGAGAGCCGGGGCGTCAACAACGGCACCGGCACCGCCGGCCGCCTGGGCAGTCCCGCGATCACGCCGTACTTGCGGATCATTTCGGTGTAGGTGAAGCGGTCGGGCCCGCCGATGTCGAATGGCCGGCTGACCTCGGCCGGCAGCTCGGCGGCGCGGACGAGGTAGTAGAGCACGTCGCGAACGGCGATCGGCTGGACGCAGGTGCGCAACCAGCGCGGGGCGACGATCAGCGGCAGCCGCTCGGTGAGGTAGCGCAGCATTTCGAAGCTGGCCGAACCCGCCCCGATGATCGCGGCCGCGCGCAACTCGACGCAGGGAACGCCCGAACTCCCGAGCAGGCGCCCCACCTGGGCGCGAGAGGCCAGATGGTCGGAGAGCCTCTGCCCGTCGGGCGTGATGCCCCCGACGTAGACGACGCGGGACAGGCCGGCCTGCGCCGCACCCTTGGCGACGGTGCGGGCGGCGCGTTCGTCGAAGTCGACGAAGTCGGAGCGCAGCAGCGAATGCACCAGGTAGTACAGGACTTGCCGACCTTCCAGTGCCTGGCGCACCGTGGTCGCGTCGACGACGTCGCCCTGGACGACCTCCACCCGGCCGCGCCAGGCGACGTTGTCCAGCTTTGCGGGATCACGGGCCAGCACCCGCACGGTGTGCCTGTGCGCGAGCAGCTCGGGGACGAGTCGCGTGCCCAGATATCCGGTGGCGCCGAACACGACGCAGTGCATCAGGTCACTCCTTCGCCGAGTGGTCGTCGGGGCCGGCGGTATGGGCCGGGTGCGCGGGTGTGCGCCTGCTCTCTTTTAGCTGCGCTTCGTAGACGTGCCGGCGGCCGCCGGTGAGGCGGTCTCGCACCAGGCGTTCGACTTCTCGGAAGCATCGGTAATAGCCGTCGTCGTATTCGTCGATGACCTGAAAGGTCCATCGGCCCGGCAACACGTTGCGCCCGACGAGTTCGTCGCTGATGTATTGCGCCAGGTCGGTTCGTCCGACGTCGCGCAGGTGGGCGACGGCGGCGTCGAGTTGCAAGTCGGCGTGTCCGGTCAGCTGATGAAACGAGTAGAGGTGTCCCCGGGCCCGCTCGACGGTCTCCAGGGCCTCGGTGACTTTGCCGACGGCCTCCGCGACGTCATCCTTGGTTTCGCCCATGATCTCCCCCGACTGGTCGTTGCGGCATTCCCGCCGGAATCCGGGCCGAACCCTCCGGCGCACCCGGATAAGTTAACTGAGTTGATATTTAAGTTACTTGAATAAACTGGGTATAACCATCATCACGAATCGGGAAACGCCTGCCCGATAAGGGCTTTGCGCGCAGGCCCGCAGCCGGGTGAGGATCAGAGGGCCCTGAGTTGCCTCTTGGCTGCCCGGCGCAGCTGGATGATCCGCGCGGCACCGACGAGCACCGTCGTGGTCGCGCCGGCCACCGCTGACAGCAGGTAACCCACGCCGACGGGCAGGTTCCAGCGGAACACGAGGAAGTGCACCGCGACGGATTCGGTGTTCTGCGCGACGAAGATCAGCAGGACGATGAGGATCACCAGTCCCACGACAAGCGCCCACCACGCGGCCGCCAGCCGGGTGAACGATCGCGATGACGGCTCGGGGGAAACGCGCGGCTCGGTGCTCATGCTGGTGACTAGCCCGCACGGTCGCGCGCGAAACACGCGGAGTCCGCGAAATGTCGCCGCGTTCTGCCGTTTAAACGTCTGCGTCCGGGGTATCTGGCGTCCGATGACTCTCAAAGAGGTGCCGCAGCGGGTCTGGCGCGGGCGACGTAAGGTGGTGCGGCTCCAGCGCGATCTGTGGCTTGCCCAGTTGGCCCTCTGGCCCGCGTTGATACTGTCCGCCGTTCTGCTTGCGGCGGCCGGTTGGGCTTTGTGGCAACGCAACTCTCGCGGGGCTCAACCCCGCGCGGTGCCGCCCGTCACGGATTCGTCGGTGGCCGGCGCGCCGGGGGTACAGGCCGGCCGGGGCGGCTGACGCGCCCCGCGAACAGGGCCCAGGAGACGGCGGCCGACACAAACGCGAAGAATTGTGCGGCGCCGACGCGGCCGGAGGGGACCAGCAAGCCCGCGACATAACGGTCGACGAACCCGGTGGCGGGTAAGGGGTCCATGGCCGCGCGGCGGCGCGCCCACGATTCCAGTGCCGTCAACGGGCAGGGCAGTTCGAGCGTGACGACGGCGACGCCCCAGGCGACCGCGGCGCGGTGCAGCGCGATGGTGCGTGGCCAGCGCAGCGCGAGGAAGCCGCCTACCGGTACGTACGCCAGGTAGGCGAGGTGCGCGCCGACCGTGAGGGCGACGGCGACGACATACCCTTTTCGCACGGTGGACCCGTCAGCCGAGGCCGCTGCGGACCTGGTACCGGCGCTCGGCGTAGGCGAGGTCGTCACGCCAGAGCCTGTTGGCGGCGAAGCGCATCAGCGGGGTGATCACCGGCGCGGCCCGGGATGCCCGCTGGAACCCGGGACGGTCCGAATGCGCGATGGTGGCTTCCAGCACCGCGGTGCGGGGGCGTCCGTCGGGGTCCAAACCGATTGGGGTGGCATGGGTTTCGACGGTGCTGCCGGTTCCCTCGCCGTCCACGATGCGCATCACGATGGTGCGTGCCTCCGGGCAGCTGAATTCCGCGACGACGGGAACGCCCAGGCGGCCCATCCGGAAAGTCACCGCCACCAAGAAGCGATCGACGTGTTCGGTTGGCGTGGTGAGCACTTCGAGCCGAGCGAACGAGTAGGGGTGGAACCACGCACCGTGCCAGGGGTCGAGCCGATTGGCGATGATGTCTTCGGGCTCGCACACGCCCGCCATGCGGGCCACCGCGGCCAAGGTCTCGCCCGTCGGTCGGGCCGGAATCACCGGTTCATCCAACGGCGTTTCCCCGCCCGCTTCGTCGAGTCGCACCCACACCAGCGTGCCGTCGTCGTGACTGGGCAAGGGGCTCCACCCGAACTCACGAGAATGGCCGTCGAGCGCCAACCCGTGCCATCGGCAGATCAGCGTGCCGCGGTGCACGGCCCCGGTGGCCAGATCGGCCCCCAGGTGTGGGCAACTGCGGGGGCCGACGCAGAGCCGGCGTTGTTCGTCGCGCCAGGCGACGACCTCGACCCCGGCGACCCGTGCGCCCAATGGCCGGCCGGGCCGCACGTCGGCGGAGCCCGCGAACGCGAACCAGTTCCCGGTGGGTCGTAGCCGGGCCCGCTCCAGCGCGGCGTCGATGATGGCGGGCTGCGCATCCCGGTAGGTCGGTCGCTGGTCGGCCCACGACGCACGTGGGATCACCTGCAGCGGCCAGTCTTTGGACCGCGTCGCCGGCCACAGGTGTTGCAGCTGTTCGCGAATGTTCATCGTCGGGCACGTCCTTCGCGGGTGGCGAGCCATCGCAACAGGGGTGACCGGCCTCGGGTGGGTACGGTGACCAACGGGTGTCCGGCCAGTCCCCATTTTCTCAGCAAATGGTTCGCGGCGCACCACCCCGTGGTGGCGGCGCGCTCCATCAGCGCGACGGGCAGGTCGACGCGGACGGCGTCGCCGGCCAGCAGCAGTCCGGGCTGCGGCGTGACGACGGCGGGCCGGTCCGCATAGGACCCGGGCGAGAACAGCGGGCAATCGCTGCGATGCAGCAGTCGCTCGCAAACGACCTGCGCCGCCGCGGTTTCCGGGTAGACCTTGTGCAGTTGACGCAGCGCCGCCGCGCGGGACGGCGCGGCGTCGAGGGCGTAGGAGTGCAACTCGACGACCGACCCGTGGTGCGCGCTCGACCATTGTGCGGCCTCGCGTTCGTAGCGTTCCAGCACGCTGATGTTGTCCAGTGGCTCGTGGCCGGCGGTGCCCAGGAACGCCGGTCGCTCGTCGGCGACGGGCCGATCGAGCCACAACCGGTGCACGGCGAACGGCGGCGCGGTGCGCAGCCGCGCGATCTGCCCGCGCCAGTCATCGGTGGCCAGCTCGGTCGATGCGGCCACCACACGCTGCAATCCCGCCACGTCGGTGGCCAGCACCACGGCGTCCGCCTCGACCTGCTCGCCGGAATCGGTCTGCACCCGGAAGGGCTTCGTCTGGCCCGGGTCGATGCGCGCGGCGCCGGTGCCGAGCCGGAAGTGCACGTCGCGCGCCTCCAGGTAGGCCCGCAGCGGCTGCCACAGGGCGCTGTCGTAATTGGACGTGGGGACGTCGAAGATGAGGCCTTCCGACGACCCGAGGAAGTAGATGTGGAACATGGTCGCCAACTCGGCCGCGGACAGCTTCGACGGGTCGGCGAAGAAGCTGCGGGAGAACACCTCGAACGCCAGATGCCTTGCCGCCTGCGGGAACCGGATGTCCTTGAGGAAGGTCGCGGCGTCGATGTGGTCGAGGCGTTCGTAGATGCCGGGCACCGACACCGCCGCCAGCGGCGCGGCTGCGCGCGCGTCGATCTCGAGGAAGTCGCGAAGCCGGAACGTGGGGCTGCGCGCGGCGAAGGCCACGGCGTTCCACGGTGGCGTACGCGGCAGTCCCCGGAAGGTGTCGCGTCGGCCCGCCCCGTCGATGAGCGGATAGTCGTCGACGGGCGTGAGCATCCGCAGCTGGGGGTCGATGCGGCCGAGCAGGGCCCGCAGGTTGTAGTACTGCCGGAAGAACGCGTGGAAACCGCGATTTATCGCGAGGTCGGCCCCGTCGTGGTGCTCGGTCCAGCCGCCCACCCGACCGCCGAGGTAGTGCTCGCGCTCGACGACCTCGACCGCGACGCCGCGTTCGGCCAGCCCGGTCGCAGCGGTCAACCCTGCGATGCCGCCACCCACGACGACCGCCCGGGGCCTTGACGGCAGCGCACCGGTGTCCGGCAATCCTGTTGGCGCGGGCAGCGTTTCGCGCCGGGGATCGGCGCGGTCGGCGTTTCCCGGGCCGATCATGACGGCGTGTCCGCCAGGAACGTGTGGACGATGTTGGCCTCCCAGCCGGGCATCGTTTCGCTGTGCACCGCCGTGAAGCCCGCGTCGGCGAGGCGGGCCCGGAAGCGCGCCGCGCCGTCGAACTCCAGCACGCTGCGCCACAGGTAGCGGTACAGCGCCGCGTCCCGGGTGCGCCACCACCCGGCGGGAATGATGATCCCCCAGCACACGGCGTGCCAAATCACGGTGGCGGCGGCGGAGTCGCGCACCGAGTATTCGTGCACCGCCAGGGTGGCGCCGGGCCGCAGCAGCGTCCGGAACTTTCGCAGTTGGCCGTCCCGGTCGGCGAGGTTACGGATCAGGTAGGCGGCCAGGATCCCGTCGAAGGGTCCGGTGATGCCGTGCTCGGCCAGCCGCTCGACGGGGGTGTGCACGAACCGCACCGACGGGGGCCAGTCCTTCGCGGCCGCCGCGTCGAGCATGCCCCGTGAGGCGTCGACGGCGACGATGTCGGCCTCGGGGGCCGCGGCCAGCAGTGCGGCGGTCGAGGCCCCGGTCCCGCATCCGAGGTCGAGCAGTCGTAAGCCCTTGCCGCGGTCTGGGATTCGCATGCGACGAGCGGAGAGAAGCAGTTGTTCGTGGTATCCGGGGCTGGCGCCGACCAGCCGGTCGTATGCCGTCGCCCCTGCGTCGAACGCGGCCGACAATTGGCCTGGGGAGGGCCGGGCCTCACCGACGCGCACGTTGGCGTTCCCATCCCAGCAACACCGCGGTGGCCAGCGCGAAACCGAACAAGAAATCCTCGACGGGGATGTCGAACGGAAAGCGCAGTCCGGTGACCTGGCGAGGGTCATAGCTGACTATCGGAGAGCTGAGTTTGGTCAGCCAGCCATCGACCGGAACCTGGAAGCCGAGAATGATCAGCATCGACAGCCAATAGGCCGGCCGCCGGAACAGTCTGGTGCGCAACACCGCCAATTCCAGTGCGCACACGGTCAACACGGCCGCTACGGCCGGAACCGTGTAGCCCAGCCCGGTCATCGGCGGTTGACCCTTTCCAGGATGGTGTTCACGGCGTTGTAGGTCAGCAGTGCGCAGATCGGAATGACGATGAAGAACAGCACTTCCTCGATCGGCACCCGGAACGGGATGCTGAGGCCGGTGATGTAGGCGCGGTTGTACGTCCACACGTGCGCGGCGATGGCGATCTCGTCCCACACCAGAAACACCACTGCGACGGGGAAGACCGCCGTCACGAGCCGGCGCCATTGCCGGTAGACGCCGGGGCCGAACATCTCCAGGGGCGCGGTGATCGCCAGGCATGCGGCCAGGACCAAGAGATATTGCCAGCGATCGGTCATGCGGCCCCCGGAGGATCCGAAACACCGGGCGAACTGATGCGCGCCCGCCACGACCGTAGCAGCCCGATTCCGCCGACCTGCAGTCGTCGCGCCGTGCCGACTGTGGCCCGGTGAGCGAACACGGCGAAGTCGCTTTGTTCGATGCGGTCCAAGATTTCGGAGTACAGCGTCGCCGCGGCCGCGACGCACGGTTGCGAGCGGGGGCTGAGCATGGCGATGCCGGCTTCGGCGAATCGGTAAGTCTCCCGGGTTATCTCGTGCTGGGCGGTCAGCGCCTTGCGGACCCGCGGGTCGGTACGCCGGTTCTGGTGACACCAGGCCAACAGCTCGCGGTCGACCCCGTGGGCGGCGAGTTCGTCGGCGGGCAGGTAGACGCGCCCGCGCAGCAGGTCTTCGTCGATGTCGCGCAGGAAGTTGGTGAGCTGAAACGCCCTGCCCAGCGCGGCGGCGTAGGGCGCGGCCTCCTCGACCGGCGCCACGGTGCCCAGCACCGGAAGCACTTGCAGCCCAATGGCTTCGGCGGACCCCCGCATGTAGAGGTTGAGGGCTGTGCGGTCGGGATAATCGGTGACCGTGAGATCCATCCGCATCGAGGCGAGGAAGTCGTCGAACAGCCCGGTGTCGATCCGGTAGCGGCGCGCGGTGTGGGTGACCGCGGCGAGCACGGGATCCTCGAGATGCTCTCCGCCCGCGAAGAACTTGTCGGCCAATTGCTGCAGCCGCGTGCCGCGAATGTCGGTGCTCAGCTGGGGATCCAGGTCGTCGAGGATGTCGTCGGCGTAGCGCGCGAAACCGTACAGGGCGTGCACCGCCGGCCGCTGATCGGGCGCCAGCAGCCGGGTGGCCAGAAAGAAGGTGCGGCCGTGCGCGGCGTTGAGTTCGCGACAGCGGCGGTATCCCTCGCGCAGCCGCGGATCGTCGATTCCGGCGGCGTCCAACTCGCTGCGGATCATCTCAGCCCGGCTCCCATGTCGTGATGCGTCGAAGTCCGGTTGGCCCGCCCGGCACCGGGGCCGGTGATGCGGTCGGCGGCGAGCCGGCCCGAGATCAGGGTGGTAGGTACACCGACGCCGGGCACCGTCGACGACCCGGCGAGCACCGCGTTGTCGACGCCGCGCACCAGGTTGGCCGGCCGGAACGGACCCGTCTGCGCGAAGGTGTGGGCCAGCGCGAAGGGGCTGCCCGCGGCCATGCCCTGACGGGCCCAGTCGGCCGGCGTGACCACGTCCAATACCGTTGCGCTGTCGGGCAGATCGGGTAGCAGCCGCGCCGCGACGTCGTCGATGAGGTTGTCGACGTACGGGGGGCCCACGCTGCCCCAGTCGATGTTCCCGCGGGCCAGATTCGGCGCCGGGGCAAGCACGTACAGCAGGTCTTGCCCGTCCGGGGCGAGCGTCGGGTCGCTGGCCGTGGGGCGGGTGACCAGCAAGGACGGATCCTGCATCAGCCGTCCGTCGCGGATGATGTCGGTGAAGGTCTGGTCCCAGGAATCACCGAACAGGATGGTGTGATGCGCCGTGTCGGACGGAACCCGGCGGCAGCCCAGGTGGGCGACCACCGCCGACGGTGCCGGCCGCAGCCGCAGGGGCCGACGCGGAGTGCGGCCCAATAGCGCGTAGGTTTGCGGCAATTCGGTGGTCAGCACCACCGCGTCGCACGCGATGGGGTCCAGGCGATCCGTTCGCACCGCGCTGACCCGCGACCCGACGCGATCGAGTCCGGTAACCGTCGCGTTGTAACGGAATTGGACCCCAGCCTCGGCGGCCGCCCCGGCCAGCGCGTCGGGAAGCGCGCGAACGCCGCCGCGCGGAAAGAACACCCCCGCGATGGTGTCCATGTAGGCGATGACCGCGTATACCGCCAGCGCGTTTCGCGGCGCCACCCCGGCGTACAGCGATTGAAACGTGAAGACCCGCTGCAGCCGGGGGTCGCTGATGTGGCGCTTGACCACCCGATCCCACTTGCGGAACCCGCCGATCGCGGCCAGCCGCGCCAATTGCGGGGTGAGCAACGACAGCGGGGAATCGAAATTCGCGGCGATGAAACCGTCGAATTCGATTCGGTACAAACGGTTCAGCCACTCGCGCAACCGTCGGTAACCCGCTGCCTGCCCGAAGCCAGCGAACTCTTCAATGGCGGTTGCCATCCGATCCGGATCGGTGTGCACGTCGAGCGCGCTGCCGTCGGCGAACACCGCCCGGTAGGCCGGATCCAGCGGCAGCAGCTCCAGCCGGCCCGACCGGCTGCGACCCACTGCCGCGAACGTCTCGTCGATGATGTCGGTCATCGTCAGCACCGTCGGCCCGGTGTCGACGCGGTAGCCGTCGATGTCGAGCCGGCCGGCGCGGCCGCCCGGCCACGGCTGGCGCTCGACCACCGTCACCGCGCGTCCCCGGCCGGCCAGATGCAAAGCGGCGGACAGCCCCGCCAGGCCTGCGCCGATCACCACCACGTGCTCGCTGCGTCCTTCGATAGTCCGCATGTCAGCATGCTCCCAGACTTGTCGCACTCATTCGGCGCGATCCGTACACGCGGTCGCCATGTCGTTCAGCGTCGTGCGGACCTGCTCGTCGATCGAGGCGTCGTCGAGGTGTTCCCGTGCGGCTGCGACCCGGTCGGTGATCATCTCCTCGATTATGTCGACGGCCCCGGTCGAGACGATCAACGTTTTCCACCGGTCGAGGGCGCCGGCGTCGAGGACCCGGCCGTTCATCAGCTTCGTCAGCTCGGCGCGGGTCACGGAATCCGCCAGCTGGTGCGCGGTCACCACGAGGCTGGTCGCCTTGCGTTCCAGCAGGTCCCCGCCACAGGGTTTCCCGGTGGTCGCCGGCGAGCCGAAGACACCGAGCACGTCGTCGCGAAGCTGGAACGCCTCGCCGACGGCCGCCCCGTACCGGCCGAGCTGCGTCACCGTTCGATCGTCGCAATCGGACATCGCCGCGCCGATCTCCAGTGGTCGCCGCACGGTGTAGTTGCCGGACTTGCGGCGCGCCACGTCCAGTACGGTCTCCAGGGACGGCATGTGCCGGACATCGCTCGTCAGGTCCGCGAACTGACCCACTGCCAGCTCGGTTCTCATCGTGTCGTAGCGCGGCCAGGCCCGCTGCAGCCGCCTGGGTTCGACACCGCTTTCGCGCAGCATCTGCTCGGACCAGATCAGGCAGAGGTCACCGAGCAGGATGGCGGCCGATTCACCGAACCGCCGTGATGAGCCGGACAACCCCCGCCGGCGGTGCCATCGGGCGAATTGCAGGTGCGCCGCCGGCCGCCCCCGCCGCTCGGTCGACCCGTCCATGACATCGTCTTGCAGCAGCGCGAACACGTGCAGCAACTCAAAACTGGCCGCTGCCCGCAACGCGGCGTCGTCGGGCGGGGCGCCGCAGAGCCACCCCAGGTAGACGAACGTCGACCGCAGGCACTTCCCGCCGGACACGAACGCCGTCAAGATGTCACCGGCGGCATGGATCCGCGTGTCGTCCAGTTCGGTGCGCCGCGGGCCGACGAAGTCGGCGAGGTGGGCGAGAACGGCGTGCCGCACCCTGGTTCGCCACTCGGTGAAGTTCGCCGTGCCGGTCGATTGCTTCGCGATCACCGGCGACTCGGTGGCGGGTGTCAACGACAAAGCACCCATCTTGGCCACACGCTCCCTCCTGGACGGCTTGGCATTCCCAGGCTGGAACCGCTCAAACACGCGCGGTCGCGCCCGTCGACCCCATGCCGGGATGCCACTACCTTCAATAACTTAAACTTTAACTTACTGAACTTCATCGTTCTTGACCAGCCGCGGCGCACGAGTCGGTGACTTGCTTGCGCGGCCCGCCGTGCCCTCACGCCCGTTGCAACGAGGCAGCCCCACGGGCGGTTCACTCAATTAACCATTAACCAACTGAATGATCCGCCGTTTTGGGGATATGCTGCACACCGTTATGGACGCTGACGAACAGCGGCGGCGCCGAGACGCGCTGGAGTCGCTGATCTCGGCCGATCTGCGGCAGATCACGACCGAATCCGACCAGATCGGCCGACAGTTCGCGACGTCCCATCGATTGCGGCCCAATGACTTTCGTGCGTTGATGTACATCATGGTGGCGGAGATGGCGGGGCGGCCGATGACCTCGGGTGACCTCAGCCACCGGATGGGACTGTCCGGCTCGGCCATCACCTACCTGGTGGACCGGTTGATCGATTCCGGCCACATTCGCCGAGACTCGCACCCCGACGATCGTCGCAAGGTGATCCTGCGTCACGGCGAATCGGGCCTGGCCACCGCCCGGTCGTTCTTCAGCCCGCTCGGCGCCCACACCAGTGTCGCCCTCGAAGACTTACCCGATGCCGACCTGATGGCAGCACATCGCGTGCTCGGCGCGCTGATCTGGGCGATGCAGCGATTTCAGGGCGAGCTGGAAGCCACCGGGCATTGATCGGCGATCTGGACGGGCGGTATATCGGGATATCGGAGTCGCGCCGGGGCGTTTTCCTCGCCGGGAAAGGGGAACCCGCCGCCGGTGAGCGTTTCCGATCTTGTCGCGCTGCCCTTCCAGTGGGGCTCGGCCCTCCGGGGCAAAAGGTTGTTCCATCCCATCGGGGTCTTGGCGGAAGGCTTCATCGAGCGCGCCTCGCCCGCGGGGGAGGGTTTGCCGATCCCGTCCTGCGATGTCGTCGCGAGAATGTCGAAGGCCACCGGCACCCCCGGGGCATTGCCCGACTTCATCGGGCTGGCCTTCCGGTTCGCACCGCCGCGGGCCACGGGGCCATGGGACATCCTGGTCGTCTCCTCGGGGTCGGGGGTGCTGTCCCGGGCGCTGGCGCTGCGGCCGGCCATCTCGTGGAGCGGGCAGACGCTGACCACGCTCATGCCGCTGCACTATGGGGGAGCCAACTGGTGGCTGCGGGCCCGGATCGAGGGCCGGATCGATGGTCCGGGTCTGTCGCTGGGCAGCGTCCGCAGGCGGCTGCAGCACGACACGATCGACGTCTCACTCGACCAGGCCTGTGGCCGAGGCGTTTTCACCCCGCTGGGCCGGCTTACGCTCACCCGCGTCGTCGACCCCGAACGCGCATCGGAGGTGTCGTTCGATCCCGTTGTCAACGCCGCGCCCGGCGTGAGCCTGCATCCACGATGGCTCGCCGATCTGCGCGCCCGCGCATATCGACGCAGCCGGCGCGGCCGAGACGCGGACTAGCAGGCACCGTGCGGTCGCAGGGCCGGAGCTCAGGTGCCGCTGACCATGCGGCGGTGCCGTGACTCGTCAGGGCAGCGTGGTGATGGTGCCGGCCGCCTCGAGTTCGGTGTAATAGCTTCCGCCCGGGTAGAAGTCGGGTGTCGTCGTTCCCGCGACCATGTCGGCGATCCAGCCTCGGGTCAGGCCCCACACCGCCTCGATGTTGCCCGGCTTCGGACGACCACACACCAGGTTTTCGTAGAGGGGCGACGAGGGGCCGAGCGCGTCACCGTGTGCTCCGGTCGTGATCTTCACCCCGTGAAACGGCCGGTCCGGCAGATACCGTTCGATCGCCTTGGTGCCGCGTTGGAAGTAGTTGCAGAGAAGATGCGGCGACGCCGTGGCGTAGATCGGCAGCGTGGTGCTCGCCAGACCCGCCAGCGCTTCATCGGTGTTGGAACCGATGAACGACTTCACGCCGTCTTCGCTGACGATGCCGCGCAGTTGGGCGAAGGCGGCCGGGTAGGTGCTGTGTAGGCGTTCGGCGACGTATTCGACGGCTTCGGCCCCGGCCGAATGTCCCACGAACACCAACTTGTCGGGCAACGGCGTCACCGGTCGGCCGACGTCGGCCGCCGCCCTCGCGAAGGACGTCGCCAGCGCGCCGTTCGGATCGTCTTTGTGGGCGAAGACGTCGGCGATGTTGTCCAGGAAGCCCCTGTTGTCGATCAGGTGCTCCACCGTGCAGCCGAAGGCGCTGAGGGTGGGCAGCGTGGTGGCCACGACGAGGTACCCGCTGCCGGCGACCTCGGCGGCGAACGCCGACCATACCTTTTTGCCCTCGACGAAGCCGTGCTGTAGCCAGACCAGTCCCCGGGGCGGCGTGCTGGGGAAATACCACGTCGTCGGCACCGCCTGGGTCGTGCTCGCGCAGGCGACGTCGGTCGCGCTGTCCGCCTCGGTGGATTCGGCCCGGGCCTGGCGCGCGCCGAGCACCATCGCGGCCACCGCGACCATGCCCAGCGCGACCCCGCCGATCCGGCGGGCATGCCGGGCCGGCGCTCCTGAGATCATTAAGAAATTGAATCATTTATGGGCGCGGATCGGGCTTGATCAGGCGCGATTGCCGCAGATCTTCCGATCAGGCCTCGCGCCCGAGCAGGTGCCGCAGCGCCTGCTCGAGCTCGGGATGGCGGAACCGGTGTCCGGCCGCGGTCAGCTTCTGCGGAGCCGCCCGCTGGCTGGCACACGCGAGCTCGCGGGCGCCCTGCTCGCCGAGCAGCACCCGGGGCCCGAGCGACGGCACCGGCAACACCGCGGGCCGATGCATCACGCGGGCCAGGGTGGCGGTGTACTCGCTGTTGCGAACCGGGTGCGGCGCAACGGCATTCACCGGACCGGACAGGACGGTGTCCCACAGTGCGCGGTGATACACGTCGACGAGGTCGTCGATCCCGATCCACGAGAGCCATTGCCGGCCGTCGCCCAGCCGGCCACCCAACCCGGCGCTGAACAGCGGGCGCATCAGCTTCAGCGTGCCGCCGCGCGGGGACTGCACGATGCCCGTGCGCACCGGCACCACCCGCACCCCGGCCTGTTCCGCGGGCGCGGTCGACGCCTCCCAGTCGGCAACGACATCGGCGAGAAAGCCGTCGCCGCGTTCGCTATCCTCGGTGAGGACGTCGTCGCCCCGGTCGTACCCGTAGTATCCGATCGCCGATGCGGTGACCAGCACCGCCGGCTGCTGCCGGGCGCGAGCCACCGCCTCGGCGAGCCGACTGGTCGGGCCAATCCTGCTGTCGCGGATCGCTTTTCGATGCTTCTCGGTGAACCGGCCGGCGATCGAGGCGCCGGCCAGGTGGATGACCGCGTCGACCCCCTCGAACAGGCCCGGGTCGGGATCGTCGGGATTCCACTCCCGCTCGTCCCCTCCGGCGGGGCGGCGGACCAACCGGATGACGCGATGGCCGCCGGTGCTCAGAAACGCCGTCAACGCCGAACCGACCAGGCCCGACGCCCCGGTGACGACGACGGTCGCCGGCGCCAGCCCGCTCTCCGCGGCCAGCCGGTGCGCGGCCAGATCGTCGGCCAGCTGGCGGTGCCGGTAGGTGAACATGGGGCGCAGTAACGCGCTCGGCACCGGCGTTTCCACCCGGTCGATGACCCTGGTGCGGCCGTCGCCGACATCCTCGAAATCGTGGGTGTGCCGCCAGCGCACCGCGGTTCGCGCCGGCAGCGCGGCCAGCCCGTCACCACCGATGGCGTCGACGAAGCGCCGCGGCGGGTCGTAGCCGTCCGGCTGGTGCACGGCGACCCAGCGCAGGCCGCCCGGTAGCGCCAACGTGGCCCGGCCGTCCCTGAGCGAGGTGGCCTCGGTGACCAGCCGCATGGGCTGCCACGGTGGCGAGAGTCGGGTAAAGGCGCCCGGTCTGGTGTGCCAGGCGAAGACGTCGGCGATCGGCGCGTCGACAACGCTCGAATATTCCAGCCCCATACTGCAGGTTAGCGGTTCGGCAGGGCGTGTTCGACGATAGGCATGCGCGCGTGGGGCTGGCGCTCGCCGCGCTTGGCCGCCACATACACCTGCGCCGTCTCCTGCGCCACGGTGTTCCAGTCGAAGGCCGAGGTGAGCCGTTCGCGGGCGGCGCGGGCGCGTCGCTGGGCGGCGTCCGGATCGTCGAGCACCACCCGCACGGCCGCGGCCAGCCCGGCGACGTCGCGGGGCGCGCACGACATCCCGGTCCGGCCGTTGATCACGGCCTCGCCCAGGCCGCCGATGTTGGAGGTCACCAGCGGGGTGCCCGCCGCGGCGGCCTCCAGCGCGACGATCCCGAACGGCTCGTAGTGGCTGGGCAGCACCGCGGCGTCGGCCCGATGCAACACCGGGAGCAGCGCCGCGTGGTCGAGGTGCCCGGCGAACCGGATTGCCTTGAGCACCCGATGCTTTCGGGCCTGCTCGACGAGCCACTCCTGCTGGGTGCCCTCCCCGGCGATGGTCAGAGTGGTCCCCGGATGGGTGCGCCGGATCCGTGGCAGGGCGGCGATGACGTCGTGCACGCCCTTCTCGTACTCGAGCCGCCCGAGGTAGAGCAGCTCGGCGGGCCCGGTGCGCGGCCGACGCTCGGCGAAGGGCCAGCGCGCGGCGTCGATACCGTTGCGGATGACCGTGATTCCGGCCAGCCCCGGACCGAACAGCTCGGTGATCTCGTCCGCCATGGACGCCGAACACGTGATCAGCGAATCGGATTCGCGCACCAGCCACGACTCGACGGCGTGCACCTGCCGGCTGGTCGCGCCGGACACCCAGCCCGAGTGCCGCCCGGCCTCGGTGGCGTGGACGGTGGAAACCATTGGCACGTCGTAGAACTGGGCGAGGGCGATCGCGGGATGCGCCACCAGCCAGTCGTGCGCGTGCACCACGTCGGGGCGCCACGGCCGGGTACTGCCGCGCTTCTTCAGCGACAGCCCGGCGCGGATCATGGAATGACCCATCGCCAGTGTCCACGCCATCATGTCGGCGCCGAAGGAGAACTCGTGCGGGTCTTGCGCGGCAGCGATTACCCGGACACCATCGACCACCTCGTCGGTCGATGGATGCGTGCTGGGGTCGGTGCCCGACGGGCGGCGGGACAGCACGACGACCTCGTGACCGGCCGCGGCCAGCGCCGTCGACAGGTGGTGCACGTGGCGGCCGAGGCCGCCGATCACCACCGGTGGGTATTCCCACGACACCATCAGGATTTTCACGCGGCCAGCCACCTCATCGGGGCAGCCTGCGCGCGTCCAGCGCGCCGAACAGGCCGTCGGCGCGGTTCCAGCCCTCGGCCAACCGGCCGGCGGTGTCCCGCCGCCCGGACGCCAGAGCCCCGGCGATCTCGCGGGTGGCGTGGGCGTGCAGATGCGCGCGGTAGCGCGCATAGTCGGCGGCCGAGTCCTTGCTGACCATGAACGGCCAGTCGCTGGACACCGTGAGCAGGGTCTCGCGCAGGATCTGATCGGCCACGTGGTCGCGGGGGAGCGGCCCGTCCAGCGACGCCCGTTGCGACAGCGCCTTGTCCACGGTGCTCAGCGCCGTGTCGACCACTTCGGCGTTGAGCTGGACCAGATCGGCCACCTTGTCGCCGGCCCACACCTGCCAGTCCTTGCCCGAACCCCACGAACTGGGCGGCAATGCCACTGCGCGCCCGACGAATCCGTCGGCGATGGCGTCGCTCAGCGTGCCCACCCGTACACCCGCGGCGGGCAGGGCGCGCAGCACCCGGGCCAGCCACGTCGGGCCCTCGTACCACCAATGGCCGAACAGTTCGGTGTCGAATGCAGCCACCACGTGGGCGGGCCGCCCGATCCGTTCGGATTCGCTCGCCAGCCGGTCGCGGACCACGTCGACGAAGTCGGCGACATGGACGTCGACCGCATGATCGGCGCGCTCGGGATCGTAAGGCGCCTTCGCCTCCGACGGCACGTTGCGGCCGGTCACCCGCGCCGGCTTCAACCCGGTGAGGTGGTCGTAGGTGTGGAAGTCGCGGTAGGCGGCGTGCCCCGGGTAGCCCGATTTCGGCGACCAGACCCGGTAGCTGACCTGCAGGTCGCGCCCGAACGCGACCACGTCGGTGTCGCCGACGGGCCGGCCCAGCGCGGTGTCGCCGTGCAGCGACGGGCCGTCGACCATGAAGTGGGTGACGCCCGCGGCCGCGTAACCGTCCTCCAGGCCGGGGGCGTAGGCGCATTCGGGCGCCCAGATGCCGCTCGGGCGGTGCGCCATCCGCTGCTGAGGGTCGGCCAGCCCCTCGCTCAGGGCGAACTCGCGAAGCCGCGGCGCGAGCAGCGGCTGGAACGGGTGAGCCAGCGGTCCGCCGAGCAACTCCACCGCGCCGGCGTCGATCAGGGCACGCAACAGCGGGCTGCCGCCGTGCCGCCACTGGGTGGCGAATTCGTCCAGCGCCCGATCCGCCTCGGCGCATTCGCGAATACCCAACTCGCGCAACGCTTCCGGCGTGCAGGACTGAAAGTCGGCGGACTTCGACCGGGGCGCGGACCGCACGCTGGCGGCCTCGGCCGCCCGCAGCCGCCAGTTGGCCAGCCAGTGGTGCATGCCGTCGAGGCAGTACGGATCGTCGAGCTGCGCGTTCACCACCGGAGTGACGCCGAGTGTCACCACCCCGCGGCGATCCTCGTCGGCCAGCGCGGTCAGCACCCGCATCAGCGGCAGGTAGGCCGCCGCCCACGACTGGTAGAGCCACTCCTCGCCGACCGGCCACCGGCCATGATGGGCCAGCCACGGCAGGTGGGTGTGCAGGACCAGGGTGAACATGCCGGGCACCCGGTCGAGCGAATCGCTCACGGCGCTACCGCGATTGCGATCAGATCCAGGCTGTCGTCGATGTTGCGGCGGCCGCCCTCGACGATGTCGAAGTCGTCGGTCCTCACCGCGGCGACGTCGGCGGCAAGTTCGGGCGGCCAGGGGGCGCCGGCCATCGCGAGCTCGATCTGCGCGTCGATGATGGAGCCGCCGTGGCGGGCGTCCAACTCCCGCAGGCGCGGACCGTGGAACAACCCGGAGACCGATACGTCGCGAAAGCCGGCGTCGACCAACAACTGGGTCAGCTCGCCGGCGTTGAGTTCGCGGGTGTGGAACGGGTTGATCGGGGTGTCGCGGCCCGGGGAGAACGTGATCCGGTTCGGTGTGGACACCATCAGCAGGCCGTCGCTACGCAGCACCCGCGCGCATTCGGCCACGAATTGTGCCTGATCCCACAGATGCTCGATGACTTGGAAGTTGACCACAATATCCACCGACGCGTCGGGCAGCGGAAGCTCGGCCAGGTTCGCCCGCATGACCTCGACGCGGGGGTACCGCGCGCGCACGTGGGCCACGGCAGCCTCGTCGTAATCCACGGCCACGACCCGGCGGGCGACGCCGGCGATCAGGTCGGCGCCGTACCCCTCGCCGCACCCGGCCTCGAGCACCTCACGGCCCGCGCACAGCCCGGCCAGTCGCTGGTAAACCACCTGGTGGCGGCGGAACCAGTAGTTTTCGACGTCCAGGTCCGGGATGGTGCGCTCGCCGGTCAACGTCAGGACGGGGTCAGCCGCCGGCGTCGGATCGCCGAGGCTGTGCCGGGGTACGTCGGGGACGGTTGCGCTCATCGCATAGGCAGGCTAACGCGAAGTGTCGGATTCGCGAACCGGGAACGAGGCGGCCCCCGGTCGCCGACGGTAGACACGCCGCAAGAACGTGCAGTACGACCCGCTATGGTGTGAATGCAGGCTGCACAAAGTTACCCGGTAGTAACACGACCGTGCGCTGCGAAACGCGTACTGAAAAGTCTCGTGGTCGACTGCTGCGAGACTCCTTCGAGGAGGACGAACCACACTCATGACGAACATCGTGGTCCTGATCAAGCAGGTCCCAGACACCTGGTCGGAGCGCAAGCTGAACGACGGCGACTACACGCTGGACCGCGAGGCCGCCGACGCGGTACTGGACGAGATCAACGAGCGCGCCGTCGAAGAGGCCCTGCAGATCCGTGAGCGGGAAGGCGGCGAGGGTTCGGTGACGGTGCTGACCGCGGGCCCCGAACGCGCCACCGAGGCGATCCGCAAGGCGTTGTCGATGGGCGCCGACAAGGCCGTCCACCTCAAGGACGACGGCATGCGCGGTTCCTGCGTGGTGCAAACCGCCTGGGCGCTGGCGCGCGCGCTGGGCACCATCGAGGGCACCGAGCTTGTCATCGCCGGTAACGAGTCCACCGACGGCTCGGGCGGCGCGGTACCGGCGATCATCGCCGAGTACCTGGGACTTCCGCAGCTGACCCACCTGCGCAAGCTGTCGATCGAGGGCGGCAAGGTCACCGGCGAGCGGGAGACCGACGATGGCGTGTTCACGCTCGAGGCGTCGTTGCCGGCGGTCGTGAGCGTGACCGAGAAGATCAACGAGCCGCGCTTCCCGTCCTTCAAGGGCATCATGGCCGCGAAGAAGAAAGAGGTGACGGTGCTGACCCTCGCCGAGATCGGGGTCGAAAGCGACGAGGTCGGCCTCGAGAACGCCGGGTCGAAGGTGCTCTCGTCGACGCCGAAGCCGCCGAAGACCGCGGGCGAGAAGGTCACCGACGAGGGCGAGGGCGGTAATCAGATCTCCCAGTACCTGGTCGCCCAGAAGATCATCTAGTCGAGCACCCATCCCACAGACGAGAAGAGCGAAGAAACCATGGCTGAAGTTTTGGTGCTCGTTGAGCACGCCGAAGGCGCCCTGAAGAAGGTCACCTCCGAATTGATCACCGCCGCCCGCGCGCTGGGCGAGCCGGCCGCCGTCGTAGTCGGCAAGCCCGGCACGGCCGCGCCCCTGATCGACGGTTTGAAGGAGGCGGGCGCCTCCAAAATCTACGTCGCCGAGTCCGACGACGCCGAGAACTACCTGATCACCCCGGTGGTCGACGTGCTGGCCTCGCTTGCCGAGTCGAACGCACCGGCGGCCGTGCTGCTGGCCGCCAACGCCGACGGCAAAGAGGTCGCTGGCCGGCTCGCCGCCCGGATCGGATCCGGCCTGCTGGTCGACGTGGTCGGCGTCCAGGAAGGCAACAAGGCGGTGCACTCCATCTTCGGTGGCGCGTTCACCGTCGAGTCGCAGGCCAACGGCGACACCCCGGTCATCACGGTGCGCGGCGGCGCCATCGACGCCGAGCCGCAGGCCGGTGCGGGCGAGCAGGTCACCGTCGAGGTACCGGCGCCCGCCGAGAACGCCACCAAGATCACGGCCCGCGAGCCGGCGGTCGCCGGTGACCGGCCGGAGCTCACCGAGGCCTCGATCGTGGTGTCCGGTGGCCGCGGCGTGGGCAGCGCGGAGAACTTCAGCGTGGTCGAGGCGCTGGCCGACTCGCTCGGTGGCGCCGTCGGTGCATCGCGCGCCGCGGTCGACTCCGGCTACTACCCGGGCCAGTTCCAGGTGGGTCAGACCGGCAAGACCGTGTCGCCCCAGCTCTACATCGCGCTGGGCATCTCCGGAGCCATCCAGCACCGCGCGGGCATGCAGACGTCGAAGACCATCGTCGCCGTCAATAAGGACGAAGAGGCGCCCATCTTCGAGATCGCCGACTACGGCGTGGTGGGCGACCTGTTCAAGGTCACCCCGCAGCTGACCGACGCCATCAAGGCGCGCAAGGGCTGAGTTCCTCGGCCTGAGAGCCCCCGGCACCGCGGTGCCGGGGGCTCTTGCGCACATCGGGGCTGGGTTCGCAGCAGTCGGGAGTGGTCCTAAAACCGGCCACCGCGCCCCGGTCAGCATCGCGTCCACGCGCCGCAACGCGATCGTTCACACCGCCAAATGCGCTGCCGCCCAACACGGAACGGCCAGGCAGGGTGTCAATCGGACGTTGATCGTTGACGCGCAATCCTCTATCGGCGAGTTTCGCCGGCGCCCGAACGTGCCAGTGCGGCAAGCGTTTTCGATACTTCGCTGCGCGTGTTCTCGGCCTGTCCGCGGATGGCCCGGGCCGCCTGACGGGCTTCTTGCGCGCGGGCAACCGCGTCTCCCCCGCGAGGCGCACGCACCACCTGGGCGGCGGCGCGGCGGCGGACTCGGGCGCGGTGGGCTTTCTGTCGGCACGCCGCGCTGCAGTATCGTGCGTCGGCGCGACCATAAAAGGCGGTGCCGCATTCCCAGCAGAGCGACCGACAAGCGGTCATAACGCTATGTTACGGCTACCCGTCACACATAGCAACACTTGCGCGATATTTTCCGCTCGCTGGTAGGGTGGCTTCTACCGGCAAATAAAGGCTAAACCCCGCACGGTAGTTCCCCTCGTCAGCAAACATTATTCGCATCCGGGTTCGCCTTCATTACCTGGCCACCGGGCATCAGTCTGAAGAGAGTCGGGAGATGCGCGAAGACGAGTGTGGATCGGCTTTCGGGCTCCGCCGCCCCGACTTCCTGAGCCGGATGCATGAGCAGCTCGACGAATTGGCCGCCGAACGCCAGCAGATGGCGCAGCTGCTCCAAGTCGCGATCGAGATCGGCTCCGATCTCGAGCTGGACGCGATACTGCACCGCATCGTGGCCGCCGCGATCGGCATGACCGGTGCCCGCTACGGCGCCATCGGGGTATGGGGGCCGGAGGGAACTCTTGCATCCTTCGTGCACAGTGGGATGGCCGCGGAGACCGTGCGGCGGGTCGGTCATCTGCCTGTGGGCAAAGGGCTGCTCGGCGCCCTGCGCGACCGCACCGAGCCGCTACGCCTTGCCGAGCTGTCCGACCATCTCACGGCCGTGGGATTCCCGGAGCACCACCCGCCGATGCGGGCCTTCCTCGGCATGCCCATCATCATCCGCGGCGCGGTGTTCGGCAGCCTGTACGTCACCGACGACCGGCCCGGGCGCTGCTTCTGCGAGGCCGACGAGGTCACCGTGCGCGCGCTCGCGTCCGCGGCCTCGGTGGCCATCGACAACGCCCGCCTGTTCGACCGGGTCCGTGCGGGCGCCCGGTGGACCGACGCCAGCCGCGAGATCAGCACCGCCCTGTTGTCCGAGTCGCGCCCCGACCTGGGGCCGCTGCAACTGATCGTCGAACGCGCCGCGGAGCTGACGGACGCCGAGCAGGCGATCGTCCTGGTTCCGACCGACCCCGACCGACCCAACGACGACCGCCTCGTCGTGTCGGCGGCGGTCGGCCTGCACGCGGACCAGGTTCTGGGGCAAGAGATCCCGGTCCACGGGTCCACCACCGGCGAGGTGTTTCGGTCCGGCCGGCCGGTGATCACCGAGACATTCCGGCGTCCCATCCCGGCGTTCACCGACGTGGGTGAGCGGCCCGCGATCCTCGTGCCGCTCAGATCCGACCAGCAGACGCTGGGCGTTATCGTGGTGGCCCGCAACACCGATGCCGAGCCCTTCGACGAAACGCATCTCGACCTTGTTCGCGACTTCGCCGACCACGCCGCGATCGCCCTCACGCTGGCCACCGAACGACGCAACGCACGGGAGTTGAACGTGCTGGTCGACCGGGAACGCATCGCCCGCGATCTGCACGACCAGGTGATCAGCCGCGTCTTCACCGTCGGGATGGACCTGCAAGGCGTCGTCGCCCGGCTTCGCTCACCGCAACTCGCTTCGCGGCTGACCAGATCCGTGAACGAGTTGCAGGAAGTCATCGACGACATCCGGCGCACCGTCTTCGATCTCCAGCGCCCGCAGGCCCCGCGGCGCACTCTCGCCGAGCGCGTCCAGGACGCGTTCGCCAGCCTCACCGACGACGACAACCAGGGGACGACGCTGCGCATGGCCGGGACGATGACCGCGGTCAGCGACGAACTCGCCGAACACGCCGAAGCCGTCGTCAACGAAGCGCTCGGCAACGCGGTTCGGCACTCGCGGGCGGGGACCATCGCCGTCGAGGTCACCGTCACCGACGAGCTGCTCCTCGAGATCACCGACGACGGGTGCGGGCTGCCCGCCGACGGCCACCGCGCCGGCGGTCTGGACGACATCGTCCGCCGTGCCAAGGACCTCGGCGGCGACTGCGCGATCACCAGTCCGCCCGGCGGCGGCACACGCGTCCGCTGGAGCGCGCCGCTGCGGACTTCCTGACCCGGGCTCTGGAGGGGGAGCCCGGGTCAGCCGCCCTCGCAACCACATTTCGTCACCTGACGTGCACGGACACGTCACAGCCGCGATGCCGACTCGCTCATCGACTACGCAACGTTGGTTGACATGAGCATTGCTTCTGTCCTGATTCCCAGCGACAAGGCCGAAGGCGCGACGACGGCGTCGCCCGCCGGGCCGCACTACTCGCTCCTGCTGTCCACCGACGCCAGCATGATCGAGGCGGCGCAGCGGCTCCGGTATGACGTCTTTTCCAGTACCCCCGGCTTCGCGCTGCCGACCAACGACGACGAACGCCGCGATGTCGACAGGTTCGACGAGCACTGCGACCACCTCCTGGTCCGCGACGACAGCACCGGCGAACTGGTGGGTTGCTACCGGATGCTGGCGCCCGCCGGCGCGATCGCCGCAGGCGGGCTCTACACCGCGACGGAGTTCGACATCCGCGCTTTCGACCCGCTCAGGCCGTCGCTGGTGGAGATGGGACGCGCCGTGGTGCGCGAGGGCCACCGCAACGGCGGCGTCGTCCTGCTCATGTGGGCGGGCATCCTGGCCTACCTGGACCGCTACGGCTACGACTACGTGACCGGCTGCGTGTCGGTGCCGGTCTGCGGGGACTCCGACGACCCGGAGAATCGGGTTCCGGGCCGCCAGTTGCGGGGCGTCCGCGACTTCATCCTGGACCGCCACGCCGCGCCGCCGCAGTACCGGGTGCGCCCGCACCGGCCGGTGGTCGTGGACGGCAAGGCCCTCGACGACATCCCGGCGCCCGCGCGCCCGTCCGTCCCGGCGTTGATGCGCGGTTACCTGCGGTTGGGCGCGCAGGTGTGTGGTGAACCCGCGCACGACCCCGCCTTCGGGGTTGGCGACTTCTGCGTCCTGCTCGACAAGGGACGCGCCGATACCCGATATCTCAAGCGGCTGCGGTCGGTATCGGCGGCCTCGCAGATGGCCGGCGGCGACCGATGACTACCCCCGCCCGCACCGGCCACCCCTGGCTGCCGCGCGCGACGTGTGACGCCGGTTGTGTGGGCCTCGGCGACGTGGCCGCCTCATCAAGGCTTCTGGTGGCGCTGCGGGTGACGCTTCGGGTCATGCTGGCCCTGCTGCTGGCGCCGGGGGTGGCGCTGCTGGCGGTGCCGCTGCCCGGCCGCACGCGCGTGCAGCGCATTTACTGCCGGATGGTGTTGCGCTGCTTCGGCATCCGGATCACGGTCACCGGCAGCCCGATTCGCAACCTGCGCGGGGTTCTGGTGGTCAGCCCGCACATGTCCTGGCTCGACGTCTTCGCCATCGGCTCGGTGTTGCCCGGGTCGTTCGTCGCCCGGGCCGATATGTTCACCGGGCCCGCAACGGGCATCGTGGCCCGCATCCTGAAGATCATCCCGATCGAGCGGTCCAGTCTGCGGTTGCTGCCCGCGGTGGTCGACACCGTCGCCCGCCGGCTGAGCGGCGGCCAGACCGTCGTGTGCTTCCCGGAGGGCACCACCTGGTGTGGTCGGGACGGCGGGGCGTTCTATCCCGCGATGTTCCAGGCGGCGATCGACGCCGGCCGGCCGGTGCAGCCGCTTCGGCTGACCTACCACCACGTCGACGGCAGCGTCTCGACCGTGCCGGCCTTCGTCGGCGACGAGACCCTGGTCGGATCCATCCGCCGGCTGCTAACCGTGCGACGCACGCTGGCGCGGGTGCACGTCGAATCCCTGCAGCTCCCGGGGACGGATCGGCGAGCGCTGGCGAGCCGCTGCCAGTCGGTGGTGGGCGGCAAAGCCGCCCGGCCCGCCGGTCGCGGACGCGTGCTGCTGGTCTCCTAGCCAAATGGTGGCGACCCGCCGCGCCCGGCTACGCCGCGCTTGCGATCGCCACTAGGCCGACGGTGGCACTTTCACCTGCCGGTATCCTGGGTCGCGTCATGGTCTACCTCGATCACGCCGCTACCACGCCGATGCACCCCGCCGCCGTCGAGGCGATGGCGGCGGTGCTCGGCACCGTCGGCAACGCCTCCTCGCTCCACACCAGCGGCCGGACGGCGCGGCGGCGCCTCGAGGAATCCCGCGAGCTGATCGCCGACCGGCTGGGCGCCCGCCCGTCCGAGGTCATCTTCACCGCGGGCGGCACCGAAAGCGACAACCTGGCGGTCAAGGGCATCTACTGGGCCCGCCGCGACGCCGAACCGCGCCACCGCC
The DNA here is from genome assembly GCF_001667665.1 of Mycobacterium sp. E342. Lineage (NCBI taxonomy): Bacteria > Bacillati > Actinomycetota > Actinomycetes > Mycobacteriales > Mycobacteriaceae > Mycobacterium > Mycobacterium sp. E342. Next base: position 3,392 of record NZ_LZJM01000214.1, on the reverse strand, counting down.
GCATCATCATCAGCGAGGTCGAACACCACGCCGTGCTGGATTCGGTCAACTGGCTCGTCGAACACGAGGGCGCCGAGGTGACCTGGTTGCCGACCGCCGCCGACGGTTCGGTCTCGGCCACCGCGCTGCGCGAGGCGCTGCGCATCCACGACGACGTCGCGCTGGTGTCGGTGATGTGGGCCAACAACGAGGTCGGCACCGTCATGCCGGCCGCCGACCTCGCCGCCGTCGCGGCCGAGTTCGGGGTTCCGATGCACAGCGACGCCGTGCAGGCGGTGGGGCAGCTGCCGGTGGACTTCGCCGCCAGCGGGCTCTCGGCGATGAGCGTGGCCGCGCACAAGTTTGGTGGCCCTCCCGGCGTGGGTGCACTGCTGGTGCGCCGCGACGTGGCGTGTGTGCCGCTGGCCCATGGTGGCGGACAGGAGCGTGACATCCGTTCCGGCACCGCCGACGTCGCCGGTGCGGTCGGCATGGCGGCCGCGGCCCGGATCGCGGTGGACGGCATCGAGTCGAACAGCGCGCGGCTCCGGGCGTTGCGTGACCGGCTGATCGAAGGGGTGCTCGCGGGCATCGAGGACGTCAGCCTCAACGGCGCCCGCGACCCGCTGCGGTTGCCCGGCAACGCACACTTCACGTTCCGCGGCTGCGAAGGCGATGCGTTGTTGATGTTGTTGGACGCCAACGGCATCGAATGTTCGACCGGGTCGGCGTGCACCGCGGGGGTCGCGCAGCCGTCGCATGTGCTGGTCGCGATGGGTGCAGACCCCACCAGCGCCCGCGGATCGTTGCGGATGTCCTTGGGGCACACCAGCGTCGACGACGATGTGGAGGCGGTGTTGCAGGTGCTGCCCGCGGCGGTGGACCGCGCCCGCCGCGCCGCGCTGGCCGCCGCGGGGGCCCCCTAAGTGAAGGTCCTCGCCGCGATGAGTGGTGGCGTCGACTCGTCGGTCGCCGCCGCCCGCATGGTCGACGCCGGACACGAGGTGGTCGGTGTGCATCTGGCGTTGTCGGCCACGCCCGGCACGCTGCGCACCGGTTCGCGCGGGTGCTGCTCGAAAGAGGATGCCTCGGACGCGAGCCGCGTCGCCGATGTGCTCGGAATCCCGTTCTACGTCTGGGATTTCGCCGAGCGGTTCCAAGCCGACGTGATCGACGATTTCGTGTCGTCCTACGCGCGCGGCGAAACGCCCAACCCGTGCGTGCGGTGCAATCAGCGGATCAAGTTCTCGGCCCTGTCGGCGAAGGCGCTTGCGCTGGGCTTCGACACGGTGGCCACCGGCCACTACGCCAGGCTGTCCGGTGGGCGGCTGCGCCGCGCGGTCGACCACGACAAGGACCAGTCCTACGTGCTCGCCGTGCTGACCGCCGAGCAGTTGCGCCACGCCACGTTTCCCATCGGGGACACTCCCAAGGCGCAGATTCGTGCCGAAGCGGCCCGCCGCGGCCTCGCGGTCGCGGAGAAACCCGACAGTCACGACATCTGTTTCATCCCATCGGGAAATACCCGAGCCTTCCTCGGCGAGCGCATCGCGGTCCGCCGCGGCGCCGTCGTCGGCGCTGACGGCACGGTGCTCGCCGAGCACGACGGCGTGCACGGTTTCACCGTCGGACAGCGCAAGGGCCTGGGCATCGCCGGCCCGGGGCCCGACGGCGGCCCGCGCTACGTGACGGCGATCGACGCCGACACCGCGACCGTACGGGTCGGTGAGGCGGCCGATCTCGAGGTGCGCGAGTTGCGCGGGCGTGAACCGGTCTTCACCGCCGGACGGCCGCCATCGGGCCCCGTCGAGTGCGCGGTCCAGGTCCGGGCCCACGGTGAAACCGCCGACGCGGTCGCGGAATTGGTCGGCGACGAGCTGGTCGTGCGGTTGCGTGTCCCGCTGCGCGGCGTCGCCCCGGGCCAGACGCTGGTGCTGTACCGCCTGGGCCCAGACGGTGACGAGGTGCTCGGCAGCGCCACCATCGCCGCTACCGCACGCTAAGCCGGTAGGTTCGCGACGATGTTCGTCATCACGATGTCGGACACCGATTGCGCAAAGCCGCAGAACGTGACCTCCAGGATGGCCACCGACCGCAGCCGGTAGTCGCGGCCGCAGCCACCGGGCCGCAGGTGCAGCGAGCCGGCGTCGGCCTTCCAGTCGCCGACATATTGCTGGCCGCCCGAGCCGTCGGCGCAATCCCCGACCGTGGTCACCAACGCGCCGAAGGCGCGCCGTGCGGTGTCGACGTCCCGGTAGGCCGCGGCGCCCTCGGAGATCAGCGCCCCATCGGGCGGATCTTGGAACGTCGTCTTGTGGAACTCTTCGACATCGGGGCCGAACGTGGCCGTCTCGGCGTAGATGAACCGGCATTCGCGCGGCGTGGTCTCGGCGAGGGCGTCGATGTCCACGGGGCTGGTGCCGTCCATGGACGGGATGATGGTCAGGTGCTCCCCGGCGCCGGTGATCGCGCGCATCCGCGACTGGTCCAAGAGGATCGTGTCGACGTTCACGCCCTGCACGGCCCTGCGTGGGGAACCGAATCCGGCCACCGCCGCGCCGTCCACCACCCGGGTGCACGCGGCAGCCAGCACCACTACCGCCCACAGCAGCAGCGGCCGCGCCCATCTCGCCATCCGCGACACGTTTCGTACCCTTCTCGCGATTGAACCTACCCGTGCGGTGGCGCGACAGACACCCCTGGTGAACGGCGTGGCGGGTCAGGTCGAATACGGTTGGGCGGGTGAGTGTTATCCCGCATTCCTTCGCGAGGGCCAGCGGCATCGGGTCGTGGCCCGGCATCAAGCCGCGGGAGGCCGCCGAGGTGGTCGTCGGTGAGTTGGCCGACGGGTTGTCGCACATCGTCGAGCTGCCCGCCCGGGGAGTGGGCGCCGACATGCTCGGGCGGGCCGGCGCGCTGCTGATCGACGTGGCCATCGACACCGTGCCGCGCGGCTATCGGGTCGCCGCGCGGCCGGGCGCGGTCACCCGCCGCGCCGTCAGTCTCCTCGAGGAGGACATGGACGCGTTGGAAGAGGCCTGGGAGGTGGCCGGCCTGCGCGGTGGCGACCGCGTGGTCAAGGTGCAGGCTCCCGGGCCGATCACCCTGTCGGCGGAGCTGGAGCTCGCCAACGGCCATCGGGCGATCACCGATCCCGGCGCCGTGCGCGATCTGGCGGCGTCGCTGGCCGAAGGGGTCGCCGCCCACCGCGCGGTGCTGGCGCGCCGGCTCGAGACGCCGGTGGTGGTGCAGTTCGACGAGCCGTCGCTGCCGAGGGCATTGGGCGGGCGGCTGACCGGTGTGACGGCACTGAGCCCGGTGGCGCCGCTCGACGAAGCGGTGGCCGTCGCCCTGCTCGACGCCTGCGTCGCCACGGTGGGGGGCGCGGCGATGTTGCACAGCTGCGCCGCGGA
>NZ_LZJM01000213.1:0-522 GCF_001667665.1 Mycobacterium sp. E342 | reverse complement strand
CGAGCAACGTTCCCCGGATCAATTTCTTGGCCGCGTCCAGCGCGGCGTGATAGTCCCGGGGCGGCGACGTGGCCGCCAGCTCCGTCAACCCATAGATCAGCGCGTAGACGGCCTCGACGATGCCGTTGCGGTCGGCCCGGTGCGCGAGCTCGCCCCGGCGGTAGGCATCGTCGATGACACCCTCGATGATTCCGCGAAACACCTGGAAGTCGGCCGCGAGCCGCGAATCGCGGGCGACAGCGCCTTCGGCGCGGATCACCCACTCGAAGGCGGCAAGATCGGGATACTCGCGCATGAGCCGGCCCGATTCGTCGAGCACCGCCTCGATGCGGTCGACGGCGGTCCCCGGGCGCGCGGCGGCCGCGCGCAGCCGCGGCACCGCGATGCGCTCGATGTCCTCGACGGCCGCGTCCAGCAATTCGGACTTGTTCGGGAAGTAGTGGTACAGGCTTCCGCTGGTGATGTTCGCCGCCCGGGCGATCTCGCCGGTCTTGGTGCCGAATAGCCATTCTCGGCCACGCA
>NZ_LZJM01000212.1:0-626 GCF_001667665.1 Mycobacterium sp. E342 | reverse complement strand
CCGTGGTGCTCGACGCTCTGCCATTGACGGTCAATGGCAAACTCGACACCCGCGCCCTACCCGCCCCCGACTACACCGGCGCCCCCTATCGCGTCCCGGCCACCCTCACCGAAGACATTCTGGCCGGCATCTACGCCCAAATCCTCGGCCACGACCGCGTCGGACTGGACGACTCCTTCTTCGACCTCGGTGGGGACTCATTGTCGGCGATGCGCCTGATCGCCGCCATCAACACCAGCCTGGATACTGACTTGTCGGTACGCACCATCTTCGAGGCACCCACCCTCGCCCAGTTAGGACCCCGCATCCAGGCCAACATCGGGGGTGGGGGTGGGCTGGCCCCGCTGGTGGCCGGCCCACGTCCGGAGCGGGTGCCGTTGTCGTTTGCCCAATCCCGGTTGTGGTTCATCGATCAGTTGCTGGGTCGGTCGGCGGTTTACAACATGCCCGTGGCGGTGCGCCTCACGGGGCCACTCGACGTGGAGGCCCTGGGGGCTGCGCTGACCGATGTGGTGGCCCGGCATGAAAGCCTGCGCACGGTGTTCCCCACGGTTGATGGGGTCCCCCACCAGCAGCTGATCTCGCATGAGGGGGCCGATTTCGGCTGGGACGTCGTTGATGTGACC
>NZ_LZJM01000211.1:0-595 GCF_001667665.1 Mycobacterium sp. E342 | reverse complement strand
CGCATCTCCGACAACGAATCCCCACCCAACTCGAAAAACGAGTCCTCCACCCCCACCCGCTCCAGCCCAAGGACTTGCGCATAAATGCCCGCCAACATCTCCTCGGCCAGACTGGCCGGGGCGCGATAAGGAGCACCGGTGTAGTCGGGGGCGGGTAGGGCGCGGGTGTCGAGTTTGCCGTTGACCGTTAACGGCAAGGTGTCGAGCACTACGATCGCGGCCGGCACCATATAGGACGGCAGCCGCTGCGCTAACTCGGTGCGGATCGCGACCGGATCAACTGCGCCCGAACCGGATTGGGTGATGTAGCCGATCAGGCGTTTGTCGCCGGGGTGGTCCTCGCGGGCGATCACCACCGCCTGATCCACCCCATCGAGTGCGGCCAGGGCGGTGCGGATTTCGCCGAGTTCGATGCGGTACCCGCGGATTTTGACCTGCTCATCGGCACGGCCCAGATACCGCAGCTGCCCATCAGCACCCCAACACACCAGATCCCCGGTGCGATACATCCGCGCCCCCGGCGCCCCGGCCCCGGCGTACGGGCAGGCAACAAACCGGGACGCGGTCAGCCCCGCCCGGCGCACATACCCTAAGC
>NZ_LZJM01000210.1:0-39024 GCF_001667665.1 Mycobacterium sp. E342 | reverse complement strand
GAACGCGGCGTACCGCTCCATCTTGAAAGCCTCGAAGGCGCCGATGGTGACAATTCGGTCGACCTTGTCCTCGAACTCTTCCCAGCCCTGCAGCCGCACCTCGACGGTGCGGTTCGTGCCCAATCCAGCCAGCTTCGCCTTGCTGTATTCAAACTGGTTGCGGCTCAGCGTGATTCCGATGACATTGACGTCAAATTTCTCCACGGCCCGCTTCATCGCCCCGCCCCAGCCGCAGCCGATGTCGAGCAGCGTCATCCCCGGCTCGAGCTTCAACTTGCCCAGCGCCAGATCGATCTTGGCCAGCTGCGCCTCTTCCAGGGTCATGTCGTCGCGCTCGAAGTAGGCGCAGCTGTACGTCTGGGTCGGGTCCAGGAACAAGCGGAAGAAGTCGTCGGACAAGTCGTAGTGGGCTTGCACGTTTCCAAAATGCGGCGTGAGCTGCACGGACATGTCGAGAAGAGCCTTTCGTTATGCGGAGGCAGGGATCGCCGGCCAGCACGACGCCACCCTGCGTCACCCCCGATGCATCCCCTGCATGTTAGTCGCTGCGGCGATGCGAGTCGTCCTCCCTAGCGGGTCACAGCGTCACACGAGGCGAGCCGGATTGACAAAAAGGGCCGGCTGCGCTGTGTCGCGACCCCGCTAGTTCGGGGACCGGTCCGCATGCTCGCGGGGCGGCACGATCGGCGACGGATGGGGCTCTGCGCGGAACTTCTCCAGCGATCCGCCGACCTCGACGATGCCCTTGAGCGCGTTCCAGCTCAGCATCGTCAGGTAGTCGATCAACTCGTCGCGGCTAATGCGCGGGGAGGACATCCACGAGTGAGTGGCCAGCTGCACGCCGCCGACGATCAGGTAGGCCCACGGCTCCGCCCCACCGGTGTCCATCCCCGCCTGTTGCATGCGGCGGCGCATCAGCACAGCGAGCATGCGGGCGATGATCCGCTCGGAGTCCGCGATCACCTTGCTCTTGCTGGCGGAGCTGTTGGACATCACGAAGCGATACGGCTCGGGCTCGTTCGCGACGGTTTCGACATACACCCGGATCACCTCGCGGGTCAGGTCGAAGCCGTCCAGGTTCGACGTCAGCGCCGCGGCCATGTTGGGAATCAGGGTGGTTTGGGTGAACCGCATCATCACGGCGGTCGTCAGGTCGTTCTTGTCGACGAAATAGCGATACAGGACCGTCTTGGAGACGCCGATCTCCGCGGCGATCTCGTCCATGCTCAATGCGCCGCCGTGCCGCCGAATGGCGTCGATCGTGCCGTCTACCAACTCGTTGCGGCGCTCCACCTTGTGTTGGTGCCAGCGCCGCTTGCGACCATCCGTCTTGGCCGCCGCAGCCAACGTTCGCTCTGCCACTGTCGCCGATTTCCCATTCACTAGACGCTTCGATACTACGGTGTGCGCGCCTGTTTGGGGCTTCGGCCGCGCGCCGGCGCAGCCGCTGTGAACAGTGCGGTCACACTAATCGGCCGGGACGATGAATGATGGAGTGGTGGTACACAGAGCCTCGCCTCGAGGTGTAGCGCCGGGCCCGCGTGCGGCGGGGCCGGACTCGACGCCGCCGCCGACCGGAACCGGGCGCTCTCACCCGTCGCTCGCCGAGTCCTTCGCCGGCGCCGACCCGCAGGCCGACGCGGAGCGCCGGGTGGCGCTGCGCCGGATGAAGGCGGTGGCGCTGAGCTTCCTGATCGGCGCCAGCGTGCTGTTCCTCGCCTGCCGGTGGGCCGAGGCCCACGCCCACCTGGGCGCCTGGGTCGGCTACGTCGGAGCCGCCGCCGAGGCCGGGATGGTGGGCGCGCTCGCCGACTGGTTCGCGGTGACGGCGCTCTTCAGGCATCCCCTGGGCATCCCCATCCCGCACACGGCGATCATCAAGCGCAAGAAGGATCAGCTGGGCGAGGGCCTGGGCACGTTCGTCCGGGAGAACTTCCTGTCGGCGCCGGTGGTGGAGACCAAGCTGCGAGACGCCCAGGTGCCCGGACGGCTCGGCAAGTGGCTGTCGGAGACCGCGCACGCCCAGCGGGTGGCCGGCGAGACGGCGACCGTGCTGCGGGTGCTGGTCGAACTGCTCCGTGACGACGACGTCCAGCAGGTCATCGACCGCATGATCGTGCGCCGCATCGCCGAACCGCAGTGGGGGCCGCCGGTCGGACGGGTGTTGGCGACCCTGCTGGCCGAGAATCGCCAGGAGGCGTTGATCCAGTTGCTGGCCGATCGCGCCTTCCAGTGGTCGCTCAACGCCGGCGAGGTCATCCAGCGGGTGGTCGAGCGCGACTCGCCGACGTGGTCGCCGCGGTTCGTCGACCACCTGGTCGGCGACCGCATTCACCGTGAGCTGATGGACTTCACCGACAAGGTGCGTCGGAATCCGGATCACGAGCTGCGCCGATCGGCCACCCGGTTCCTGTTCGAATTCGCCGACGACCTGCAAAACGACGCGGAGACCATCGCGCGCGCGGATGCGATCAAGGAACAGCTGATGGCGCGCGACGAGATCGCCAACGCCGCCGCGACCGCCTGGAAGACGCTGAAACGGCTGGTGCTCGAGGGCGTGGATGACCCGTCCAGCACGCTGCGCACCCGCATCGCCGACACGGTCGTCCGCATCGGGGAGTCGCTGCGCGACGACGCCGACCTGCGCGACAAGGTGGACAACTGGATCGTGCGCGCGGCCCAGCACCTGGTTTCGCAATACGGGGTTGAGATCACCGCGATCATCACCGACACCATCGAGCGCTGGGACGCCGAGGAGGCCAGCCGGCGTATCGAGCTCCACGTGGGCCGTGACCTGCAGTTCATCCGGATCAACGGCACCGTGGTGGGCTCGCTGGCGGGGCTGGTGATCTACGCCGTCGCGCAGCTACTTTTCTAGTAGTGCTAACAAGTGCTTGCAATAGCAAGCACTTGTAGTAGTCTGTGGGCGTCACGATCGATCGTCCGAGCCAGGAGCACGCAATGGCGCCTGAGGAGAAGCTCTCCGCCAAGGTGTCCAACGCCGCCTCCGACATGGCATCGGACATCGGTAGTTTCATCCGGAGCCAGCGCGAACTCGCGCAGGTTTCGGTGCGCCAACTCGCCGAAAAGTCCGGCGTCAGCAATCCCTACCTGAGCCAGGTGGAGCGTGGATTGCGCAAGCCGTCCGCCGACGTGCTCAACCAGATCGCGAAGGCGCTGCGGGTTTCCGCCGAGGTGCTCTACGTGCGGGCCGGCATCCTCGAGCCCAGCGACAAGAACCAGGTACGCGACGCCATCATCACCGATACCGCGATCACCGAGCGGCAAAAGCAGGTTCTGCTCGACATCTACACATCGTTCACCCACCAAAACGAATCCAGCGAACCGACCAGCGAGGAGTGTCCGGCCGAACCAAACGGCTAGCGGGTGGCGACGTATTAACCACCCGCCGCCCGGGTTACCCAGAAGCGAGGATCCGGCGGTCGCCGGCGCAGAAACAGACGCTCGCCTGGCTCCCACAACAACACCAAAGAAAACACCAAGAACGCCGATAACGGAAAACCATGAAAGGAAAAACCATGGCGGACAACACGAATATCGAGGACCTGCGAGCTCCCTTGCTGGCGGCCCTCGGTGCGGCAGACCTGGCTCTGGCGACGGTCAACGAATTGATCGCCAACCTGCGTGACCGCGCTGAAGAGACCCGCGCGGACACCCGCACCCGGGTGGAGGAGAGCCGCGCTCGCCTGACCAAGTTGCAGGAGGACCTGCCCGAGCAGCTCGGCGAGCTTCGCGAGCGGTTCACCAGCGAGGAACTGCGCAAGGCGGCCGAGGGCTACCTGGACGCGGCGACCAATCGCTACAACGAGCTGGTCGAGCGGGGCGAGGCCGCCCTGCAGCGGCTGCGCACCCAGACGGGTCTGGACGACGCCTCCGCCCGCGCCGAGGGCTACGTGGACCAGGCCGTCGAGCTGACGCAGGAGGCGCTGGGCACCGTCGCATCGCAGACCCGCGCCGTCGGTGAGCGCGCGGCCAAGCTGGTCGGCATCGAGCTGCCCAAGAAGTCCGACGAGACCGCCCAGAAGGCACAGAAGGCCGTCGCGAAGAAGGCGCCCACCAAGAAGGCTCCGGCCAAGAAGGCTCCGGCCAAGAAGGCCGCCGCCAAGAAGGTCACCCAGAAGTAAGTCGAGCGGTCGACTCGGAGTTGTCCTTCGGGCAACTCTGAGTCGACGTTTCCGATGGCGCCCGCATACCCTTAAGGCGTGAGCCACCTCGTGGGTACCGTCATGCTGGTCTTGCAGATCGCCGTCTTGGTCACGGCGGTATACGCGTTCGTGCATGCCGCGCTGCAGCGGCCCGACGCTTACACCGCCGCCGACAAGCTGACCAAGCCGGTGTGGCTGGTGATCCTCGGTGGGGCTGTCGCGCTGACATCCATCCTGAGTTTTGTTTTCGGGGTACTCGGGATGGCCATCGCCGCCTGCGCGGCGGGCGTCTATCTGGTCGACGTGCGGCCGAAGCTCCTGGAAATTCAAGGTAAGTCGCGCTAGCGGGATGAAAGCCCTGCTGGCGGCGCCGGCGGCGGTGCTCGTCGCGCTGTGGGGCCCGGCGGGTACCGGGGCGGCGGACCCGGTCACGGTGTCGCCGCCGTTCATCGACCACATTGAGTGGGGGCAGTGGCACGGCCTGAGCAGCCTGCGGGTCTTCCCGACACCGTCGGGCCGGCAGGCCGCCAGGCAGCAGCCCGGCGATGCCGCCCTCGCAGATGCGGCGTGGGGCGAGGTGCTGGCGCTGTCGCCGAATGCCGACACCCCCGGCATGCGCGCACAGTTCATCTGTCACTGGCAGTTCGCCGAGGTGGCGGAGCCCGGCAAGGCCAGCTGGAACCTGGAGCCGTGGCGACCCGTCGTCGACGATGCCGAAATGGTGGCCTCCGGATGCAACCCGGGCGGACCCGAAGAAAGGTTCTAGTGGCGAGCAAACCCACCCGGGCGCAGTTGGCGGCCATGGTCGACCACACCCTGCTCAAGCCCGAGGCCACGGAGGCGGACGTGGTCGCCCTGGTCGCCGAGGCCGCCGAATTGGGTGTCTACGCCGTGTGCGTCTCGCCGTCGATGGTGCCCGTCGCCGTGCGAGCCGGGGGAGGTGTACCCGTGGCCAGCGTGGCGGGTTTCCCGTCGGGCAAGCACACCTCGGCGGTCAAGGCGCACGAGGCCGAACAGGCCGTGGCATCCGGCGCCGCCGAGGTCGACATGGTCATCGACATCGGCGCCGCGCTGGCCGGGAACATCGGCGCCGTACGGGTCGATATCGCGGCCGTGCGCGCCGCCGTCCCCGGCGCCGTGCTCAAGGTGATCGTGGAGTCGGCGGTGCTGTTGTCCGGGACGGACGAGGGCACGCTGGTCCGGGTGTGCCGCGCGGCCGAGGATGCCGGCGCCGACTTCGTCAAGACCTCGACCGGTTTCCATCCCGCGGGCGGCGCCTCGGTGCGCGCGGTCGCCGTGATGAGCCAGACCGTCGGCGGCCGGCTGGGTGTCAAGGCCAGCGGCGGCATCCGCGACGCCGCCGCCGCACTGGCGATGCTGGACGCGGGCGCCACCCGGCTGGGCCTGTCCGGCACCAGGGCGGTGCTCGACGGGCTGGGCTGAATTGTCCGGCGCTCCCCCGCAAGCGGGCGGTACCCCCACAGCGCGCCGTGCGGGCGCGCATCGTTGCCGGACGGCTAGACCGTCAGAGGTTGGCGAAGCAGGGGTCGTTGTTGTTGCCGGTGGGGATGCTGGCGTTCTGCGTCGAGAAGTGACTGGTCACACCGGTCGAGGTCACCTGGACGCTGTCCGCGTGGATGCCCAGCGGGTAGTTCTTGGTGAACTGCGACGTGAAGTCGTCCAGCGTCGACTGCACCGACTCCTTGGGCATGGTGAACCCGAGCGCGTTGAAGCTCACGATCTGCAGCTGCAGGCCGGTGCCCGACACCACCGGCTTGGTGGTGAGGTTGTCCAGCATGCCCTTCAGCTCGATGGTGCCGTCGTTGGGATGCGTGGTCACCGTGTTGGTCACGAACGGGCCGAGCACCGGAATCGCGTTCTGGACGGATTCCTTGATCCCGTCCGACGTCCACGTGACGTTCGCGTCGAGCGATCCGATCGTGCCCTTGGAGTCCGCGGTGTTCTTGAGCTGGACGTTGCGGATGTTGATGTCGATCTTCATGCCCTTGGCGTCGCGCACCTGATTGCCCGCCGTCGTCACCGAGATGTTGGTGTAGTGCTTGGTGAGCTGCTGCCACAGCATCAGCGGCGCCACCCCGAACGACGCGGTGGCCTGGTCCTTGACCTCGCAGGCGACTGCCTCGGCGACCTTGCTGTTGGCGACGTGGCGGACGTACAGCTCGGCGCCGACCAGCCCGGCGATCACCAGGCAGACCACGATGATGCAGACCAGCACGACCGAGAGCGGGTCGCGCAGGAAGCGGCGCTTCCTCTTCCCCGGTGTGGGTTCCCCACCAGGCGTGGCCAGCTTCTCCGTCGGGCCCGCGGGCGGGGTCGGTGGGGGTGGCGGCGGGTAATCGGGCCGCTGCATGTTCGGCGGGGGTGTACCCAGCCGCTCGGTCTGACCCGGCGGCGGACCGGCGGCCGGCGGCGGCGGCGCGGTGGGGCCGCCCGTGTTGATCCGCTCGGTCGGGCGCTCGGTGGGGGGGTGGCCGAAGGGGCCCTGGTTGCCGGGACGGCCCCACGTCGACGGGTCGTTCGGTGGTCCTTGCGGGTTCGTCACCCGACCGATTCTGCCCTATCCAGCTGAGCGAAATCTGAGTGGTTGCGCAGCACCGCGATGCTCTCGCGGGCCTTCGCCACCCGGTCGACGTCGATGTCGGCCACCACCAACTCCGGCCCGGAACCGGCCGACGCGACGACTTCGCCGAATGGGGAGGCAACCAGACTGCCGCCCACCCCCGTGGGCGCGCCCGAGTCGGTCAGCGAGGCGCCCGGGTCGGCCTGGCCTGCGGCCGCGACGTACGTCATCGAGTCCAGCGCGCGCGCCCGCGCCAGCAACGTCCACTGGTCGAGCTTGCCCGGGCCCGCGCCCCAGGACGCGCATACGACGATCAGCTGGGCGCCCCGCCGGGCCAGCTCGGTGTACAGCGCCGGGAAGCGGATGTCGTAACAGACGCTCAACCCCACCCGGACGCCGGCGACCGTGATCACCACCGGCTCGCGCCCGGGCGCGACGGTGCGCGACTCGGTGAACCCGAACGCGTCGTAAAGGTGGATTTTGTCGTAGTGGGTGTCCGGCTCGTTGGGACTGCCGGGCCCGGCCGCGATCAGCGTGTTCTTCACCCGGCCGTCCCCGGCCGGGGTGAACATGCCGGCGATCACCGTGATCCCGCAGTCGGTCGCGGTGCGCCGCACCCCCGTCGCCCATGGGCCGTCGAGCGGCTCGGCGATCGGCGCCAACGGAACACCGAACCGGCACATGGCCGCCTCCGGAAACACCACCAAGTCCGCGCCCGCGTCGGCGGCCCGGCCGCTGTACTCGCGCACCAGCTGGAGGTTCTCGACCGGATCGGTGCCGCTGGAGATTTGCGCCAACGCGATTCGCATGGGCGCCAGCTTAGGCCTGGGAGGTCACGCCATTCCGGCGATCCACTCGGTGGTGAACCGTTGTTCGGCGGCCACCAGCTCGGCCAGCCGGGTGCCGATGATGTTCTCCAGCTTGCCGCCGATGATCGGCACGCGTACCTGGACGGTGGCCCGGAAGCTCAGCCGCGCGCCGCCGGTCTCCTGGATCGGCGACAGCGTGGCGGCGCCGGTGAGATGCACAGGGGCGTCGAGTATCGCGCCGACCACGGAGCCCCGCGCCGCGCCGTCGGCGACCGGTCCCCACGTCTCCTCGCGACGGATGCGCAGATCGCCGCTGTGCAATTGCGTGACCATCCCCGGCAGGTTGTGGCTGTGGATCACCTGGATGGTCACGACCTCGACGGTGTCGTCGTCCCCGGTTTCGCCGCCGACCCGCATCGACTCCAGCGTGGCCAGGTCCACACCGGATCCGGCCAACCGTGCCCGCCAATAGGTCTCGTCGGTGAAGGCCCGGTGCACCTCTTCGACGCTGCCGTCGTAGTCGGCCGACAAGTCGAATGAACGCGGCATAGCAGGTGAGGCTACCGTTACGGGCCATGAAATCCAGCGATGCCGGTTCGACATTCGCCGGCGCGCATGTCGCCGAGGCGGTGCCGCTCGCGCCGCTGACGACGTTGCGGATCGGGCCGGTGGCGCGCCGCCTGATCACCTGCACCAGCACCCGGCAGGTGCTCGACGTGGTGCGGGAGCTGGACGCCGAAAGCCATGCGGGAGAACGTGGCCCGGTGCTGGTGTTCGCCGGCGGCTCCAACCTGGTGATCGCCGACACCCTGACCGGCCTCACCGCGGTGCGGCTGGCCAACAGCGGCATCGCCGTCGACGGAAACCTGGTCCGCGCGGAGGCCGGAGCGGTGTGGGACGACGTCGTGGTCAGCGCCATCGAGCACGGTCTGGGTGGCCTGGAATGCCTGTCCGGGATCCCCGGTTCGGCCGGGGCGACCCCGGTGCAGAACGTCGGCGCATACGGCGCCGAGGTCTCCGACACCATCACCCGGGTGCGGATACTCGATCGTCGCACCGGGGAGGTCCGCTGGGTGCCCGGCGCCGAGCTCGGCTTCGGCTACCGCACCAGCGTTTTCAAGCGGGCCGGTCACTCCGGGTTCGAAATGCCTTGGCTGGTACTGGAAGTCGAGTTCGCGCTGGACGCCTCGGGTCGCAGTGCGCCGCTGCGCTACGGCGAACTCGCGGCCGCACTAGGGGTCGGCGGCGGTGAACGTGCCGACCCCCGGGCGGTCCGGCGGGCGGTGCTCACGCTGCGGGGCCGCAAAGGCATGGTGCTCGACGCGGGCGATCACGACACCTGGAGCGTCGGCTCGTTCTTCACCAACCCGGTGGTCGCACCCGAGGTGTACGAGCGGCTGGCCCGCAGCGTGGACGGACCGGTCCCGCACTACCCGGCACCGGACGGCGTCAAGCTGGCCGCCGGATGGCTGGTGGAGCGGGCCGGCTTCGCCAAGGGCTATCCCGACGACCCGGCGGCCCGATGCCGGTTGTCCACCAAGCACGCACTGGCGCTGACCAACCGCGGCGGCGCCACCACCGAGGACGTGATCGCGCTGGCCCGCGCCGTCCGCGACGGCGTTCACGATGTGTTTGGTGTCACACTGAAACCCGAGCCGGTCCTGCTCGGCTGCAGGCTGTAGCTCGGAATCTTTCCCACGACCGCCCCGACCCCGATTTGTCGCGGCGGAGTTCATGGATTTAGCCCGGTATCTTTGACTTTCGTGAGCACGTCACAGACCCCGCCGCCGATCAACCGGCGCGTGGCCTTGGCGACCCTCGGATTAGGAGTCTTCGCCCCGAGCCTATTGGCCGCTTGCGGCGGCACCACGGCCAAGCAGGCCGAGAAGAAGGAACAGCCCGCGCCGCAGCTGAAGTTCCAGCCGGCCGACGCGACCGAGAACGTGGTGCCGATCGCGCCGATCAGCGTCCAGATCAGCGACGGCTGGTTCCAGCACGTGGCGCTGACGAATTCCGCGGGTAAGGCCGTGGCGGGCAAGTTCAACTCCGACCGCACGGTGTACACGATCACCGAGCCGCTGGGCTACGACTCGACCTACACCTGGAGCGGGTCGGCGGTCGGCCACGACGGCAAGGCCATCCCGGTTGCGGGCAAATTCACCACGGTGTCGCCCAGCAAGAAGATCAGCGGGGCGTTCCAGCTGGCCGACGGGCAGACCGTCGGGGTGGCGGCGCCGATCATCATCCAGTTCGACGCGCCGATCACCGACAAGGCCGCCGTCGAGAAGGCGCTGACCGTGACCACGAACCCACCCGTCGAGGGCAGCTGGGCCTGGCTGCCCGACGAGGCGGCGGGCGCCCGGGTGCACTACCGCACCCGCGAGTACTACCCCGCGGGCGCCACCGTCAACGTCGACGCCAAGTTGTACGGCCTACCGTTCGGCGACAGCGCGTACGGGGCCGAGGACATCTCGCTGAACATCCAGATCGGGCGCCGGCAGGTGGTCAAGGCCGAGGTTTCGTCGCACCGCATCCAGGTGGTCAGGGACGAGGGCGTCATCATGGACTTCCCGTGCAGCTACGGCGAGGCCGACAAGGCGCGCAACGTCACCCGCAACGGCATCCACGTGGTCACCGAGAAGTACGCGGACTTCTACATGTCCAACCCCGCGGCCGGCTACAGCCACGTGCACGAACGGTGGGCGGTGCGGATCTCCAACAACGGCGAGTTCATCCACGCCAACCCGGCGAGCGCGGGGGCGCAGGGCAACACCAACGTCACCAACGGCTGCATCAACCTGTCGACCGGCGACGCGGAGCAGTACTACCAGTCGGCGATGTACGGCGACCCGGTGGAGGTGACCGGAAGCTCGATCCAGCTGTCCTACTCCGACGGCGACATCTGGGACTGGGCGGTCGACTGGGACACCTGGGTCGCCATGTCGGCGCTGCCGCCGCCCACCACGCGTCCGCCGTCGACGCAGATCCCGGTCACCGCGCCGGTCACCCCGTCGACCGCTCCGAGCCTGTCGGGCACGCCGACGACCACGACTACGAGCACTAGCCCCGGCGGTTAAAGCGGGTGGCCGACGCCTGATCGCGCGGCTTCATGACGATCAGGTCGAGGTCGACGTGGGGCGGCCGGGAGGCCACGAAGCCGATCACCTCGGCGACGTCCTCGGCGACCAGCGGGGTGATGCCGGTGTAGACGGCGTCGGCGCGCTGTTGATTGCCGTCGAAGCGAACCAGGGAAAACTCGGTCTCGACGGCGCCCGGCGCGATCTCGGTCAGTCGCACCGGCTTGCCCAGCAGCTCGCCCCGCAGCGTGCGGTGCAGCGCTCCCTGGCCATGTTTGGCCGCGGTGTATCCGGCGCCGCCGTCATAAACCTCAAGTGCCGCAACGGAAGTCACCGTGACGATCAGGCCGTCGCCGGAATCGATGAGCTTGGGCAGCAGGGCGCGGGTGACCCGCAGCGTGCCCATCACGTTGGTCTCCCACATCCACCGCCAGTGCTCGAGGTCGGCGTCGGCGACCGGTGCCAGCCCGCGGGCGCCGCCCGCGTTGTTGACCAGCACGTCGACCCGGGCCAACTCGTCGGCCAGCGAAGCGACCGCCGCGTCGTCTGTGACGTCGGCCACAATCGCCGTCCCGCCGATCTCCCTGGCCAGGGCGTTGATCCGGTCCGCCCGGCGCGCCACCGCGACCACGTGAAAGCCCTGCGCAGCAAGGGTGTGGGCCGTCGCCTCGCCGATACCGGAGCTGGCTCCCGTGACTACCGCGACCCGCTCATTCCTGACATTTCCAACCATAGAAACAACCTTAGTGAGCGTGCTAAATTTTTTGGGTGCACCTCAGCGCCCTGTCCAGCACCACCACCACCGCGTGTCTTTGCGCGGCGGGTGCGTGTTGTTGTCGCGCACTTTGCCGCTCCTGACTTTTCAGGTGTGGCCAGTGACGGCCAACAAAAATCGGACAAAGGACGCTCGTGCGCTCGAATACCCTTACCCAGACTCATCATTCGCCCAGCCGCGCCGGCTTCAAGGGGCACCGGACGGTACGCCGTCAGATCCTGCCGCCGGCACTGCACATCCCCGACTCCGCGGCCGCCTCAGTGTTCCGGGCCGTCCGGCTGCGCGGTCCCGTCGGGCGTGACGTCATCGCCGGCGTCACCTCGCTGAGCATTGCGACGGTCAACCGCCAAGTCATCGCGTTGCTCGACGCCGGTTTGCTGCGCGAACGCGCCGACTTGGCCGTCTCCGGCGCGATCGGCCGCCCCCGCGTGCCGGTCGAGGTCAACCACGAACCGTTCGTGACGTTGGGCATCCACATCGGCGCGCGCACCACCAGCATCGTGGCCACCGACCTGTTCGGTCGCACGCTCGACACCGTCGAGACACCGACACCGCTCAGTCCCGCCGGGCCCGCGCTGGCGTCGCTGGCCGACAGCGCCGCCCGCTACCTGCGGCGTTGGCATCGGCGCCGCCCGCTCTGGGTTGGCGTCGCCATCGGCGGCACCGTCGACAGCGCCACCGGGCACGTCGACCACCCGCGGCTGGGTTGGCGGCAGGCGCCGGTCGGCCAGGTCCTGGCCGACGCGCTGGGACTGCCCGTCTCGGTGGCCTCGCACGTCGACGCCATGGCCGGTGCCGAGCTCCTGCTCGGCATGCGGCGATTCCTGCCCAGCTCGCCGACCAGTCTCTACGTCTACGCCCGCGAAACCGTGGGCTATGCGCTGGTGATCGGCGGACGGGTGCACTGCCCGGCCAGCGGCCCCGGCACCATTGCCACCTTGCCGGCCCACTCAGAGCTGCTCGGCGGCGCCGGCCAGCTGGAGTCCACGGTCAGCGACGAGGCGGTGCTCGCCGCCGCGCGCCGGCTGCGGGTCCTGCCGTTTGCCCCCGCGGGCCGCGCCAACGCCCCGGCCGCAGGCGTCGCCGACCTGCTGCGGGTGGCCCGGGCCGGCAACGAGCAGGCCAAGGAGCTGCTGAACGAGCGCGGCCGGGTGCTCGGGGAGGCGGTGGCGTTGCTGCGCGACATGCTCAACCCCGACGAACTGGTGGTCGGCGGCCAGGCCTTCACCGAGTACCCCGAGGCGATGGAGCACGTGGAGGCGGCGTTCGCCGAACGCTCGGTATTGCCACCGCGCGACATCCGCGTCACCGTCTTCGGCAACCGGGTGCAGGAGGCCGGCGCGGGCACCGTATCGCTGGGCGGCCTGTACGCCGACCCGCTCGGCGCGATGCGGCGGGCCGGGGGTCGGCTGCGCGACGTCGCCGCCGACGAGCCGTCCGCTTAGCGCGAAGCCGTCGTGCGGGTTGGGCTGGCTCGCCCGGCATCCTGTAAAGATGAGAGAGTGCGGCACGAAGACGTCTTCCGGCTGAAACCGCGCCGCGTCGCAGTGTTGGCGGTGCACACCTCACCGCTGGCCCAGCCGGGCACCGGCGACGCCGGAGGCATGAACGTCTACGTGCTGCAAACCGCGTTGCACCTGGCGAGGAGGGGCATCGAGGTGGAGATTTTCACCCGGGCCACCGCGTCCGCCGACCCGCCGGTCGCGCGGGTGGCGCCCGGAGTGCTGGTGCGCAACGTGGTCGCGGGGCCGTTCGAGGGCCTGGACAAATACGACCTGCCCACCCAGCTGTGCGCGTTCGCCGCCGGGGTGCTGCGTGCGGAGGCGTCGCACGAGCCGGGCTATTACGACATCGTGCACTCGCATTATTGGCTGTCCGGACAGGTCGGCTGGTTGGCCCGCGACCGCTGGGCGGTGCCGCTGGTTCACACCGCGCACACGCTGGCCGCGGTGAAGAACGCGGCGCTGGCGGCGGGGGACGCGCCCGAGCCGCCGCTGCGCACGGTCGGCGAGCAGCAGGTCGTCGACGAGGCGGACCGGCTGATTGTCAACACCGAAGACGAGGCCAGGCAACTGATTTCGATCCACCGCGCCGACCCGGCGCGCATCGACGTCGTCCACCCCGGGGTGGATCTCGAGGTGTTCCGCCCGGGTGACCGGCGGGCGGCGCGGGCCGCGCTGGGGCTGCCCCTCGACGAGGACGTCGTGGTGTTCGTGGGGCGGATCCAGCCGCTGAAGGCGCCCGACATCGTGTTGCGTGCCGCCGCGAAGTTGCCGGGCGTGCGCATCGTGGTGGCCGGCGGCCCGTCGGGCAGCGGCCTGGCGTCCCCGGACGGGCTGCGCCGGCTGGCCGACGACCTGGGCATCGCGGCGCGGGTGACCTTCCTGCCCCCGCAGTCCCGCACCGACCTGGCCACCCTGTTCCAGGCCGCCAACCTGGTCGCCGTGCCGAGTTACTCGGAGTCCTTCGGTCTGGTGGCCGTCGAGGCGCAGGCGTGTGGCACGCCGGTGGTCGCCGCGGCGGTCGGGGGCCTGCCGGTGGCCGTGCGCGACGGGATCACCGGCACGCTGGTGTCCGGCCACGACGTCGACCGATGGGCGGACGCCCTGGACCGGATGCTGCGCCTGCGCGCGCCGCAGGCCGAGGCGATGAGCCGCGCGGCCGCCGCGCACGCGGCCACGTTCTCCTGGGAGAACACCACCGATGCGCTGCTGGCCGGCTATCGCCGGGCGATCACCGGGTACACCGCCGAACGCCGGGGGGTGGGCGCGTGACCTCCACTGTGGAGCGCGTGATCGAGGACGCGCTGCAGGCCAGCGGCCTGGCCTACTCCAAGCACGAGGGGGCGCACGGCGGCCGCTCCGGGCTGGTGGTGGAGCTGCCCGGAGAGCGCAAACTCAAGACCAACACGATCTTGAGCGTCGGCGAGCATTCGGTGCGCGTCGAGGCGTTCGTGTGCCGCAAGCCCGACGAGAACCACGAGGGCGTTTATCGCTTCCTGCTCAAGCGCAACCGCCGTCTCTACGGGGTGGCCTACACGCTGGACAAGGTCGGCGACATCTACCTGGTGGGCCGCATGTCGCTGGCGTCGGTGAACGCCGACGAGATCGACCGGGTGCTCGGGCAGGTGCTCGAAGCGGTGGATTCGGACTTTAATACGTTGCTGGAGTTGGGCTTTCGGTCGTCGATCCAGAAGGAATGGGAGTGGCGGGTGTCCCGCGGCGAGTCGCTGAAGAACCTCGAGGCGTTCGCTCACCTGATCGACGAAGACGACGAATAAGCTAGCCGCCATGGGAGAGACTGCCACGCTGGTGCTGCTGCGCCACGGCGAGAGCGACTGGAATGCCCTGAACCTGTTCACCGGCTGGGTGGATGTCGGGCTCACCGAGAAGGGTCGGACCGAGGCGGTGCGCAGCGGCGAGCTGCTGGCCGAGCAGGGCCTCCTGCCCGACGTCCTCTACACCTCGCTGCTGCGCCGTGCGATCAGCACCGCGCACCTGGCACTGGACGCCGCCGACCGGCTCTGGATCCCGGTGCGGCGCAGCTGGCGGCTCAACGAACGGCACTACGGCGCGCTGCAGGGCCTGAACAAGTCGGAAACCAAGGAGCGCTACGGCGAGGAGCAGTTCATGACCTGGCGGCGCAGCTACGACACGCCGCCGCCACCGATCGAGAAGGGCAGCCAGTTCAGCCAGGACACCGACCCGCGGTACGCCAACATCGGCGGCGGCCCGCTGACCGAATGCCTGGCTGACGTGGTGGTCCGCTTCCTGCCGTACTTCACCGACGTCATCGTCCCGGACCTGCGCAGCGGCAAGACCGTGTTGATCGTCGCGCACGGCAATTCGCTGCGTGCCCTGGTCAAATACCTGGACCAGATGTCCGACGACGACGTGGTGGGGCTGAACATTCCGACCGGGGTTCCGCTGCGTTATGACCTGGACGCCGACCTGCGGCCGGTGGTGCCGGGCGGTACCTACCTGGACCCGGAGGCCGCCGCGGCGGGTGCCGCGGCGGTTGCCAGCCAGGGGCGCGGCTGACTCCGGTCGCGGTCTTTTGCAATATCCATAGGCCTGTTGGCCGAACATTGCGTGAACGGCAGTGGAACACCTGAAGCGCAGAGTGTGACTTGTCCGATTTTGGCCTCGTTCCGCTAGGGCGGCGTTCAGGAAGATTTGTAGGATTTGCTATGTGACTGTGTTCTCGGCGCTGTTGCTGGCCGGGGTGTTGTCCGTGCTCGGGCTGGCCGTCGGTGTAGCGGCCGGGACCCGGCTGTCGCCGAAAGCGGCCCAGCGCCGGCAGCGGGTGAGCACGGAATGGACCGGGATCACGGTCGCGCAGATGCTGCAACGCATCGTCGCCCTGATGCCGCTGGGGGTCGCGGTGGTGGATTCCCACCGCGACGTCGTCTACCTCAATGACCGGGCCAGGGAACTAGGCCTGGTGCGTGACCGGCAACTCGACGATCAGGCGTGGGAGGCGGCTCAGCAGGCGCTGGGGGGCATCGACGTCGAATTCGATTTGCGGCCCGCCAAACGAGCGGCGGGCCGCTCCGGGCTGTCCGTGCACGGGCAGGCGCGGCTGCTCAGCGAGGAAGACCGCCGGTTCGCCGTGGTGTTCGCCCACGACCAGTCCGACTACGCGCGCATGGAAGCGACCAGGCGAGACTTCGTGGCCAATGTCAGCCACGAGCTCAAGACCCCGGTCGGGGCCATGGCGTTGCTCGCCGAGGCCCTGTTGGCGTCGGCGGACGACCCCGAAACCGTTCGCCGGTTCGCCGAGAAGGTGCTTGTCGAAGCCAACCGGCTGGGGGACATGGTCGCCGAGCTGATCGAGCTGTCCCGGCTGCAGGGCGCGGAGCGGTTGCCCAACGTCACCGAGGTTGACGTGGATACCGTTGTTTCGGAAGCGATCTCACGTCACAAGGTGGCCGCCGACAACGCTCAGATCGAGATCCGCACCGATGCGCCCAGCGGCCTGCGGGTGCTGGGCGACGAAACGCTTCTGGTCACCGCGTTGGCCAACCTGGTGTCCAACGCGATCGCCTATTCGCCGCCCGGTTCGCCGGTTTCGATCAGTCGACGCCGCCGCGGCGACAACATCGAGATCGCCGTCACCGACCGTGGCATCGGGATCGCGCTGGAGGATCAGGAGCGGGTCTTCGAGCGGTTCTTCCGGGGAGACAAGGCACGCTCGCGCGCCACTGGCGGCAGCGGGCTGGGCCTGGCCATCGTCAAACACGTCGCGGCCAACCACAACGGCAGCATCGGGGTGTGGAGCAAGCCGGGGACCGGATCCACGTTCACGCTGTCGATTCCGGCCTACAAGGACGATGACGAACAACCCGAGCAACCGCAGGGTCGCGAGGTGCGACCCAACAGGTCACAACGAGAGGAAGAACTAAGTCGATGACCCGCGCTAACGACAATGCAAACACGTGCGATGAGGTGGGGGCACCTCCCGCTCGCGGGGGAGAGTCGCGCTGATGACCAGTGTGCTGATCGTGGAGGACGAGGAGTCGCTGGCCGATCCGCTGGCATTCCTGTTGCGCAAGGAGGGCTTCGAGGCCACCGTCGTGACCGACGGACAGGCCGCGCTGGCCGAGTTCGATCGCGGCGGCGCCGACATCGTCCTGCTCGACCTGATGCTGCCCGGCATGTCGGGGACCGACGTGTGCAAGCAGCTGCGCGCTCGTTCCAGCGTGCCGGTGATCATGGTGACCGCGCGCGACAGCGAGATCGACAAGGTCGTCGGGCTGGAGCTCGGCGCCGACGACTATGTGACCAAGCCGTATTCGGCGCGCGAGTTGATCGCCCGGATCCGCGCGGTGCTGCGCCGCGGCGGTGACGACGACTCCGAAATCAGCGACGGTGTGCTCGAGTCCGGGCCGGTGCGGATGGACGTCGAGCGACACGTCGTCTCCGTCAACGGTGACACGATCACCTTGCCGCTCAAGGAGTTCGACCTGCTGGAGTACCTGATGCGCAACAGCGGCCGGGTGCTGACCCGCGGGCAGCTGATCGACCGGGTGTGGGGCGCGGACTACGTCGGCGACACCAAGACGCTCGACGTCCACGTCAAGCGGTTGCGGTCCAAGATCGAAGCCGACCCGGCCAACCCGGTGCACCTGGTGACCGTGCGGGGGCTGGGCTACAAACTCGAAGGCTAGCCGGGCGGCTCGAAACGCGGATCGCCACGCGCACAGGCTGGCGATCTCCTGGCGGACCGGTCGGTGATCGACGTTTGTCGGTGACGGCTCGATCGTCGGGAATATCCGGCTTTCGTGCCGTTGATTTGGCGCAGGCGCGGATTATCGTCCTGCCTTGGCGGCTTCGCGATGACCCTTCTTTTTCGCATGGGTCGAGCAGCAGTGCGTCATATCGCAATGGAACTGGTCACTGCATTCATGCGAACAATAAATTGACGCGGCCGGAAGCCAATCCGGGTCGGACAGGTCGCGCGGTCGGTCATTGGGATCGAACGTGTGGCCACAATGCACGCAGGTCCTGACCTTGGTAGCCATGTCGTCAGGGTACGCGCAGGGGCCCTCGATCGCTGCCGGTTTCTGCATGTCGGAAAATCGCCAAGTCTGCAATTCAACCCAAAGTCGCCAACCCCAGCGAATTACTTTTTGTAACTAACTCGGTCGTGGTCAGTTGTCGATTGCGCCACGGTCCGACCCCGCCGGCGCGATCATCTCGATGAAATCGGCCGCGTGACAGGCTAATAGGCCCTAGGCCGGCGCATGGCAGCGAAATGGCCTGCAGCGCAAGTGGTTTCCATGCCTGCGATACCAGCCGGCGTCGGCGAGTGGCCCAGGCCGGGTACGACGAGCGGTGCGGTCACGGCCCGGGTGGGCGACGTCGCTGCGACGCGACGGCACACCGCAGGAATTAAATCGGAGGCCATGGTGTTCGGCTAGCCGTGGCGCACGCGACGAAATGCTGGAACAGATGAAGCGCCTTAGCATCAGCCCAACGGGCGTTCGTGATGGGGGAGAACGGTGTTGACGCTTGTCAAGCGGGGATGGGTTGCGCTGGTGGTGGTCGTGGCAGCGGTGATCGGCGGCGTCGCAGTGGACCGTCTCAACGGCGTCTTCCCGGGACCCGGCCTGCCCAAGCCCGATGCGCGGGATGCGACCCCGCCGTATGCGGCCAAGACCGCCATCTACGAAATCCTGGGACCGCCCGGGACCGCCGGCGTCGTCAACTGGATGGATGCGGAGGCACAACCGCAGAAGGCCAACTTCACCACGTTGCCGTGGTCGCAGACGATAGTCGCCGAGATGCCCGGCATCTTCGCCTACGTCGTCGCCCAAGGTGACAGCCCCTCCATCGGTTGCCGCATCACCGTCGACGGCAAATTGGTCGATCAACAACAGGTCAACACGCGTGACGCGCAGGTTTCCTGCTTGGACAAGTCCGCGTGACCGACGACACGAGCGACACGGACGAAATCCCCGTCGCGCAACGCACCGGCGTCGAGCACAAACCGCGGCTGGCCCGCACCATCCGCGTGCTGGCGCTGCCGATCGTGGTGATCTGGCTGCTGATCGCGGTCGGCGTCAACGTCTTCGTCCCACAGTTGGAAAAGGTTGCCGAGGACGTCTCGGTGCCGCTCTCGCCATCCGACGCGCCCTCTGTGACCGGGATGAAGCACATCGGGGAGAAGTTCAAGGAGTACGACTCCGACAACCTCGTCCTGGTGACGCTCGTCGGTGACAAGCCTCTCGGCCAAGATGCTCACCGGTACTACGACGATCTGGTCAAGAAGCTGAAGCAGGACACCGCACACGTCGAGCATGCGCTCGACTTCTGGGGACAGCGGTTTACGGCCTCCGGTGTCGAGAGCTATGACCACAAGTCCGCCTACGTCCAGGTCAACCTGCGCGGTGACCAGGGCGGCGCCGTCGGCGACAAGTCGGTTGACTCGGTTCGCAAGATCGTCGCGGACTCAAAGCCGCCGCCGGGGGTGAAGGCCTACGTGGCGGGGCAGGGGGCCCTGACCGACGACACGATCGTCGTGGGTAACGCGAGCCTGTTCAAGATGACGATCATCACGATCATCATCATCGCGATCATGCTGATGTTCGTCTATCGGTCCATTGGCACCGTGCTGCTGACGATGGTGATTCTGTTCGCCGGGCTGGCCACCGGCCGAGGCGTGGTGGCGCTGCTGGGCGACACCGGCATCATGGGGCTGTCGACCTTCGCCGTCAACCTGCTGACGGCACTGGCCATCGCCGCGGGCACCGACTACGCGATCTTCATGGTCGGCCGCTACCAGGAGGCCCGCGAGCGGGGACTGGACCGCGAAGCGGCTTACTACGACACCTTCGCCGGGGTCAGCAAGGTGGTGCTGGGTTCGGGTTTGACGATCGTCGGGGCGCTGGCGTGTTTGCATTTCACTCGGCTGCCCTACTTCAGTTCGCTGGCGTTTCCGTGCGCAATCGGTCTGCTGGTGGTGGTGGCCGCCGGGGTGACCCTGACACCGGCGCTGATCGCGTTCGCGAGCGGCTTCGGTCTGTTCGATCCGAAGCGAAAGTTCAACTACACCCGGTGGCGCCGCCTGGCGACGGCCATCGTGCGGTGGCCGGCACCCATCCTCGCGACCTCCGTCATCCTGGCGATCGTCGGCGCCTTGGGATTGTCGGGCTTCAACCCGCGCTACAACGACCTGTACTACCTACCAAAGAGCGCGTCCTCGGTTCAGGCGTACGACGCGGCCGATCAACACTTCACCCAGGCCAGGCTGAACCCGGACCTGCTGATGATCGAATCGGACCACGATCTGCGCAATCCCACCGACATGTTGGTGCTGGACAAGATCGCCGGAGCCATCTTCCGGGTGCCCGGCATCGAACGGGTGCAGAGCATTACCAGACCCCTCGGGCCGCCAATCCAAGATGGATCCGTTCCGTTCCAGCTCAGTGTGCAAACCGCGCCGATCCGGAGCAACCTGAACTACCTGAAGGACCGTGTCGGCGATATCAAGAAGATCATCGGTGACCTGGACACCCTGATCTCCCTGTTGGAGCGCCAGTACAAGGTGACGCAGGATCTCGCGAACGCCACCGACGACAGCGCGAAAACCGCGGAAAACACCGCGGCCATCACAGACGAGATCAGGGACCACATCGCGGATTTCGACGACTTCTGGAGGCCGATTCGCAGTTACTTCTACTGGGAGAGGCACTGCTACGACATCCCGATCTGCTGGTCGCTACGAAGCCTGTTCGACGCTCTGGACGGGTTCGACAAGCTCGCCGAGCAATTCCACAATCTCACCAGCGATCTCAACCACACGGCCGCGGCCACGCGCGAGCTGCTGGCGATTATTCCTCAGAACATCGCCACATCGAAGGCGATCCGGGATACGACGTGGACCATCTACAGCACGTTCGACAGCCTGATCAATCAGTTCGACCGGCTGACCGACACGAACGCCGTAATGGGCAAGTCCTTCAACGACTCTCAGATCGAGAGCCTCTTCTACCTGCCGCCCGAGATTTTCAGTAACCCAGACTTCCAACTGGGGCTGAGCTTGATGGTGTCGCCGGATGGCAAGGCTGCGCGCTTCATCATCACCCACTCGGTGGATCCGGCGACGACTGAGGGAATCGCGTCCGTCAATCAGGAGCGCAACGCGGCCAAGGAGGCGCTCAAACTCACCTCGCTGCAAAACGCCGACATCTACCTGGGCGGTACGGCCGCAACGTTTTACGACATCGCCAACGGCGCCAAGTTCGACCTGCTGATCGCCGCGGTCGCCTCGATCGTGCTCATCTTCATCATCATGGTGATCGTCACCCGCGCTTTGGTCGCTGCGGGCGTCATCGTCGGCACGATCGTGATGTCGCTGGGAGCCGCCTTCGGCTTCTCGACACTGATCTGGCAGCACCTTCTTCATTTCCAGTTACACTGGGTGGCAACAGAATTCGCGTTGATTGTGCTCTTGGCGGTGGGGTCGGACTACAACCTGATGCTGGTGTCCCGGATCGAAGAGGAGATCGGAGCCGGCCTGAAAACGGGACTCATCCGCGGCATGGGTCTCACCGGCCCGGTGGTGACCGCGGCCGGTCTGGTGTTCGCCGTCACCATGGCCACGATGATCACCAGCGATCTCCGGGCGATCGGCCAGTTCGGCACGACGATCGGGCTCGGCTTGATGTTCGACACCTTCGTCGTCCGATCGCTCATCACACCGTCGATCATGACGGTGATGGGGCGCTGGTTCTGGTGGCCGAAGCGGGTAAGGGTCCGCCCGGCCAGCCAGATGCTCCGGTCCGTCGGTCCGCGCCCGCTGGTGCGTGCGCTGTTGCATCAGCCGCGGCACGCGGCCCCGGCGGACGCGCGGTCATAGCGGCGACTCAGCGCGTGCCGAGCACCTCGTCGGCCACCCCCAGCGCCAGCGCCATGATCGAGACCTGGGGGTTGACCTCCGGGCAGCTGGGCAGGATGGACGCGTCGGCGACCCACACCCCGTCGGCGCCGCGCAGCCGGCCGGTCTCGTCGACCGGGCAGAGCTGATCGTCGGCGCCGGCCGCCGCCGTGCCCGTCGGGTGAAAAGCGGCCAGGTGCAGGCTTCTCGGGCTGGTTCGACGCAACGCATCCTGCAACGCGGGCAGCGACGCGACCGTCTTCGCCTCGGGCAAGCCGGTGAGCACCTCGACGGCGCCCGCGGCGAACAGCAGCCGGCCCATGGCCTCCATCGCCGTCATGAGCTTGGCGACGTCGCCTCGATCGATGGGGTAGCGGATGACGGTCTCCCCACGCACGGACGCCACCGAGCCCACCCCGCGGTCGGCCACCATCGCGCCGAACGTCGCCACCTGCGGCGCCCGGTCCAGCCAGCCGAGCAGCTCGGCGCCGTAGCCGGGAAACACCATCGATCCCATCCCCGGCGGGGTCGATGTTGCCTCGATCAGCACACCGTGCGACTCGTGCAGCTCATGGACGGCCGCGCTTTGCAGCACACCGTGCCAGGCGACGACGTCGTCCTCGAAGCGCCCGGCGAGCACGGTCGCCGGATGCAACGCGAGGTTGCGCCCGAGGCGGGGGTGCGCGCCAAGGCCGCTGCGCCGCAACAGGTTTGGCGTCTCGGTGGCGCCGGCGGCCACAACGACCGTATCGGCGATGATGTCCAGCGCTGTGCCGTCGGGTCGGCGGGCGCGCACCCCGCGGGCGCGCCCGCGGTGGTGCAGGACCCGCTCGACGCGGGCGTGGGAGATGATTCGCGTACCCGCCGCGCACGCCTCGGGCAGCGCGTTCAGGTGCACGCCGAACTTGGCGTTGCGGGGGCAACCGATTGCGCATTGGCAACAGCCTTCGCAACCCGGCGCGTTGCGGGGGATGGGCGCCGCCTCCCAGCCCAGCGCGGCGGCGCCGTCGAGAAGCAGGTGTCCGTTGCGGCCCATGATCTCCAGCGGTACCGGGGCGACCCGCAGCGTGCGTTCGACATCGTCGAGGCGCGCGGACAGCCGGTCCGAATCGGCCACGGCAAGCCCGAACTCGTCGCGCCAGCGCCGCTGCACCGCCGCCGGCGGGCGATAGCAGGTGCCGGAGTTGACGACGGTGGTCCCACCGACCGCGCGACCGATCGGCAGCACGACAGACGGGCGTCCCAGGGCGACGGTGGCACCGGCGCCGCGGTACAACCCCGCGTAGCGATCGACCGGATGGGTGGTGCGGAACTCCTCGACCGTCCAGCGGCGGCCCTCTTCGAGCACGACGACATCCAGCCCCGCGCGCGCCAGCGTGCGGGCCACCATCGCACCGCCGGCCCCGGAACCGACCACCACGGCGTCGGCGATGACGACGGACGGGCTGTCGGCCGACACGGTGACGGCCAGGTGCGCATCGGGGCGCGCCGCGTCATGCCGGTTCGCGCGGGCGAAAAGTTCCGGCGCGTAGGCATCGGCGCCGTTGGCCAGCAACACGATTGCCTTCACGGCTTCGACGGCCGCACCGGCCTCCGGGCTGAGCGATGCCACCCGCCGCAGCACCTGGTCGCGGCGGTCAGGGCTCAGTCGCGACAACGATCGGCCGGTGGTGAGATAGCTTGCGGCAGCCGCCGATGCCATCCCGGCGCGCACACCCAGCCGGGATGCCACCGGCAATTGGGTGAGATAACGTTCGATGCGCTCGACCAGCTGAGCCGGCTGGGGGCCGCCGCACTCCTCGGGCAGCAGCGCGGCGCCGAACGCGGCGGTCGCCCGGCCGGCGAGACGGCTCACAGCAGGCGTCCGAAGCGGCGGCCCATCTTGATGAAGAACGGGTAAGTGGCGAAAATGGCCCCGGCCGCGGCATGCATGGGCCAGTCGAGCTCTTCGGTCTGCACGCTGAAAACCCCGCTGTTCCACATGAAGTCGCGGCCATTGCGGGCGCGAAAGGGCCGCCACAGCAGGCCCAGCCCGGGCACGTTGTTGTACAGCCCGAACGACCCGCCGAAGAAGACGCCCAGGGTGGCGGCCTCAGCGACGTCGCGACGATCCGAAGGTACCTGCCGCTCGATCAGCGCTCCGGCGGCGAACAGCAGCGGCGGGTCGAGGAGAAAGCTCATGTCGGAATCCTTTCGTTGAGGTCGGGTGCCTCGGGGCCGCGCAGGCCGACCTCGGCATGACCGAGCACCGACCAACGCCGGTCGTCGATCTCGATGTGGACGTCGGCCTGTTCGGTGTTGGTGCACACCGCCTTGCCGCCGTCAGGATCGGTGTAACCCAGGCTCACGCACTTCTCCGCCGGTTGGTCGACCCGGATGAGCACCCGACGGCCGCCGATGCGTCCCTCCAGTTGCCAGTGCTGCAGGCCCAGCGTCGTCCGCATTCGCAGCGACGGTAAAGGCCCTGCGGGCCAATCCTTTCCGTCGATACGGAACCGAACGAACGCCATCGGTGCCAGCCTGCGCAGCCCCGGCTTGTGCGAGACCGCGGTGACCACCTCCATGACGTCGCCGTTGCCGAGGTCGGCGTGCACCCATCCCCAGCGTTTGGCGTTGCCGTGCCCGTAGATGTGGGCGACACCGCCGCGCCACCCCTCGATGGGCGCGGCGGCGTCGTCGACGGTCAGCGAGCCGGTGAAGTCGGCGGTGGGGGCGATGACGACCTGGGCGCCCGGCAGCAGCTCACGGTCCCAGGCCGCGCGGGGAAACGTCCAGAGCGGAGCGCCCGTGTCCGTCCAGGACAGATCCCACGCCAGTGAGCCGGCGTGCCCGCTGAGCTGTTTGTCGCCCACCCGCACGCCCGCGGCGTCGAACCACCACGGGCCGGCCGCCGGCCGGGTCGGCACGGGCCCGAACCGCTCGGTGCGGGGTGGACCGTCGGGAGGAAACCGGGTGACCCAGCCGTGCGCGTAGGGGTCTCCGCCGCCCGCGAGTGGGGCCACCGTCTCGCAATGCACCCACAGCCCCGCGCGCGTCGTCGGATCCGACAGCGTGGCGTACCAGACTTCCAGGCGGCCGGCCGCGCCGCGCCAGCGTGGCATCACCGCCGATCGCGTGTCGCCGTCCATTGCTCACCTCCCGTAGGTCCGTCCACTATATTGGTTGAGCCAATGAACCAGTCAAGTCCGCTGCGTCCGCCCGAGCGTCAACGCGTCGATGAACAGATCGCCGCGTCGATCGCGGACGCCATCCTCGACGGCGCGTTTCCGCCGGGCTCGGCCTTACCGCCCGAGCGCGACCTGGCCGAACAGCTCGGCGTCAACCGCACGTCGCTGCGGCAGGGTCTGGCCCGGCTGCAGCAGATGGGCCTGATCGAAGCCCGGCACGGCAGCGGCAACGTGGTCTCCGATCCGCAGGCGCTCACCCACCCCGCGGTGGTCGAGGCGCTGGTACGCAAACTGGGACCCGAGTTTCTGGTCGAGCTGTTCGAGATCCGGGCCGCCCTGGGCCCGCTGATCGGCCGGTCGGCCGCGCGGCGCGGCGCCCCCGAGGATGCCGAGGCTCTGCGCGCGGCGCTGGCCGCGGTCCGGGAGGCCGATAACGCGGCGGCGCGCCAGGCCGCCGACCTCGCCTACTTCCGGGTGCTCATCCATCACAGCCGCAACCGCGCACTGGCGTTGCTGTATCGCTGGGTCGAACACGCCTTCGGCGGCCGGGAGCACGAGCTCACCGCCGCCTACGACGACGCCGCGCCCGTGGTGGCCGGGCTGGCCGCGATCACCGACGCCGTGCTGGCGGGCGACGAGGGTGCGGCCGCCGCCGCCGTCGAGGAGTACCTGAACGCCAGTGCGGGGCGAATGGTCTTGGCCTACAACAGGACTGAGGTTACTCGGCGAGTCGAGTCGCCGGATGCACCGCGATGAGGCCTAACTTGCTGCGCCGCTTGCACATCGCCGCCAGCTCGGCGTAGGCCTTGGCGCCGAGCAACTCGGTCAGCTCGTCGGCCATGCTCTGCCAGACCTGCTGGGCTCCGACATGGGCGCCCGGGTCGCCGGTGCAATACCAGTGCAGGTCCGCGCCCCCGGAGCCCCAGCCTCGCCGATCGTATTCGGTGACCCAGGTCTTGAGGATCTCGGTGCCGTCGGGCCGCGTCACCCATTCCTGGCTGCGCCGGATCGGCAACTGCCAACAGACGTCAGGCTTCATGGTCAGCGGGGCGACCCCCAGCTTGAGGGCCTTGCTGTGCAGCGCGCATCCCACCCCGCCGGGAAAGCCGGGCCGGTTCAGGAAAATGCAGGCGTCCTTGTGTTTGCGGGTGCGGTACTGGGGCTGTCCGTCGTGCTCGTCGAGTTCCAGGTAACCCTTACGGCCCAAGCCCTTTTCGCGGAATTGCCAGTCTTCGTCGGTCAGCTGCTGCACGGCGTCGTCGAGCCGGGCGCGGTCGTCGTCGTCGGACAAGAACGCCCCGTGCGAGCAGCATCCGTCATCCGGGCGGCCGGCCACCGTGCCGTGGCAGGCGGGCGTGCCGAACACGCATGTCCAGCGGGACAGCAACCAGGTGAGGTCGGCCGCGATCAGGTGTTCGGGATTGTCCGGGTCGTAGAACTCCACCCACTCACGGGCGAAGTCCAGCTCGACCTCGTGTCCCGGCTCCGGGTAAGAATTCGCCACGGGTCCACGTTAGTCGACGATTCGGCCTGTTCGGCCCGCTGACACTCGGGGCCTGGCGATGCGGGATCGGCGAGCAACCCGGCGGGCCGCAACGCGGCCCGCCTCGTCGCCCGCAAGGTTAAATTGTCGTGCTCCTCAGCGGGCCGCGTTGCGGCCCGCTGAGGAGCACGACTAGGTTGTTTTCCGTGCGATTGGGCGTCCTCGACGTGGGCAGCAACACGGTTCACCTGCTGGTGGTTGATGCGCACCGTGGTGGGCATCCCACGCCCATGAGTTCGACGAAGGCGACGCTGCGGCTGGCCGAGTCGATCGACAGCTCCGGCAAGATCACCAAGCGGGGCGCGGAGAAGCTGATCTCCACCATCGACGAGTTCGCCAAGATCGCGGACAGCTCGGGCTGCGCCGAGTTGATGGCGTTTGCCACCTCCGCGCTTCGCGACGCGGTGAACTCCGAGGACGTGCTCACCCGCGTCCGCAAGGAGACTGGTGTCGAACTGGAGGCGCTGAGCGGGGTCGACGAGTCCCGGCTGACTTTTCTGGCCGTGCGCCGGTGGTACGGGTGGAGCGCCGGTCGGATCATCAACCTCGACATCGGCGGCGGCTCACTGGAGATGTCCAGCGGAGTCGACGAGGAGCCGGAGGTGGCCTTGTCGCTGCCGCTGGGCGCCGGCCGGCTGACCCGCGAGTGGCTGCCCGACGATCCGCCCGGGCGGCGCCGGGTCGGCATGCTGCGGGATTGGCTGGACGCCGAGCTCGCCGATTCCGCCGTGACGGTGCTCGAAGCCGGCGCGCCCGACCTGGCGGTGGCGACGTCGAAGACGTTCCGCTCGCTGGCGAGGCTCACCGGGGCGGCGCCGTCGGCCGCCGGACCGCGGGCGAAAAGAACGCTCACAGCAAACGGCCTCAGGCAACTCATATCTTTCATCTCTAGGATGACGACCGCCGACCGGGCAGAACTGGAAGGGGTGAGCGCCGAGCGGGCGCCGCAGATTGTGGCGGGTGCGCTGGTGGCGGAGGCGAGTATGCGAGCGCTGTCGATTGAATCGGTGGATATCTGCCCGTGGGCGTTACGGGAAGGTCTCATCTTGCGCAAACTCGACAGCGAAGCCGACGGAACGCCCCTCATGAAGCGATCCGTGCGCGATGCTGGAGGCCAGGCAGGTGATCGGGACGGCAACCGATCGAGAGGCGACAAAGCATGACCGGACCACATTCCGAGACCGAGAGCCCCGGCACTCGGCCGATCTCGGTGGCCGAACTTCTGGCCAAGAACGGAACCATCGGCGCCCCGGCGGTCACGCGGCGGCGTCGCCGGCGCCGCGGCGATAGCGACGCGGTGACCGTCGCCGAGCTGACCGGCGAGATTCCGGTCATCCGCGACGACCAGGAGGACCCGCGCACGGCCGGGCGGCCCAGCGCAGAACCGGTAGCCGAGGAGCGCGTCACCGAGCAGGCCGCGCCCGGGCAGCAATCCGAAGGCAAGCCCACCGCCTACTGGTCGCAGCCGGAGCCGCGCTGGCCCAAGTCGCCGTCACAGCCCAAGAAAGCAACGGGGCCGGAGCGCAGTGCCTACCCGCGCCCGCTCAGCCATGGCGAGGCGGGGGAGACCAACGGCACCGGGCGATCCGGCGCCGAGGGCATGAATCCCGACCCGATGGACCACTACACCGACCTCCCGGTGGACGTGATGGATTCGGAGGTGCGCGAGGCCGAACCCGCGCTGGAGGACTCCGCGTACGTCCGCTCCTTCCTGCAGACCGAGACCGACGAGGCCGAAGAGGACGCAGACCTGCTGGCCGCCGGATTCTTGCCGCACGAGGAGCGCGAGGAGGACCACTTCGAGGGCGAGGCCGGGCGGGTGGCCGACGTCCATCCGGCGGGCCGGCTCGAGGCGCTGTGGCGCGCCAGCCTGGTGGTGTTCCAGTCCATCCTGGCCGTCGCTTTCGGCGCCGGACTCTTCGTCGCCTTCGACGAGCTGTGGCGCTGGAACAGGATCGTCGCGTTGGTGCTCTCGGTGCTGGTGATTCTTGGCCTGGTGGTCGGCGTCCGGGTGGTGCGCAAGACCGAGGACATCGCCAGCACGTTGATCGCCGTCGCCGTGGGGGCACTGATCACCCTGGGCCCCTTGGCGCTGTCGTTGCAGTCAGGCTAGGCGGACCCGGAACCACACAGACCGTTGCGCCCAGCTATCAAAGTCGGACTCTCCACGGCTTCGGTGTACCCGTTGCGGGCCGAGGCCGCGTTCGAGTACGCGGCCCGGCTCGGTTACGACGGGGTCGAGCTGATGGTGTGGGCGGAGTCGGTCAGTCAGGACATCGACGCCATCGCAAAACTGTCCCGGCGCTACCGCGTGCCGGTGCTGTCCGTGCACGCCCCCTGTCTGCTGATCTCCCAGCGGGTGTGGGGAGCAAACCCGATCCCCAAGCTGGACCGCAGCGTGCAGGCCGCCGAACAACTGGGCGCGCAGACCGTCGTCGTGCACCCGCCGTTTCGCTGGCAGCGTCGCTATGCCGAAGGGTTCAGCGACCAGGTCGCCACGCTGGAAACGTCGAGCGACGTGATGGTCGCGGTGGAAAACATGTTCCCGTTCCGGGCCGACCGGTTTTTCGGGTCGGGCCAGTCGCGGGAGCGGATGCGCCGGCGTGGCGGCGGCCCCGGCCCGGCGATCTCGGCGTTCGCGCCCTCCTACGACCCGCTGGACGGCAGCCACGCGCACTACACGCTGGACCTGTCGCACACCGCGACCGCGGGCAGCGACTCGCTGGACATGGCGCAACGGATGGGGAACGGGCTGGTCCACCTGCACCTGTGCGACGGCAGCGGCCTGCCCGCCGATGAGCACCTCGTCCCCGGGCGGGGCACCCAGCCCACCGCCGAGGTGTGCCAGATGCTGGCCGGCAGCCACTTCGCCGGCCACGTCATCCTGGAAGTTTCGACGTCCAGCGCGCGTTCGGCCAACGAGCGCGAGAGCATGCTCGCCGAGTCGTTGCAGTTCGCCCGCACGCACCTGCTGCGCTGATCAGATCCAGGAGACCATGAACGCGTTATTCACCACCGCAATGGCGTTGCGGGAGGTCGGCCCCGGTGTGTTTGACGGCGAGCTGAACAAGCACTGGACCATCGGGCCCAAGGTGCACGGCGGGGCGATGCTGGCGCTGTGCGCCAAAGCCGCCCGCACCGCCTGCGGCGGGCAGTCGGCCGGCCTCGAACCGGCCCTGGAACCGGTCGCGGTGTCGGCCAGCTTCCTGTGGGCCCCCGATCCGGGACCGATGCGGCTGGTCACCTCGATCCGCAAGCGCGGCCGCCGGATCAGCGTCGTCGACGTCGAGCTCACCCAGGGCGACCGCACGGCCGTGCACGCCGTGGTCAACCTCGGCGAGCCGGAGCATTTCCCGCCCGATGGCGAAGCCAAGCC
Organism: Mycobacterium sp. E342; assembly: GCF_001667665.1. Taxonomy (NCBI): domain Bacteria; kingdom Bacillati; phylum Actinomycetota; class Actinomycetes; order Mycobacteriales; family Mycobacteriaceae; genus Mycobacterium; species Mycobacterium sp. E342. The sequence continues at coordinate 9,150 of NZ_LZJM01000210.1, read as the reverse complement.
GCTGCTGTCGGCCAACCCGGTGGTGGGCCTGATGCCACCCGAGCCCCCCGAGGACGTCGCGCCGATCGGGCCCGGCCACCCGCTGGCCGGCCTGGTGCACCTGGGCGAAGGCTGCGACGTGCGGCCGGTGCTGTCGAGCCTGGAGCCGCCCGCTGACGGAGGCCCGCCGGTGATCCAGATGTGGGCGCGCCCCCGCGGGGTGGCCCCGGACGGGCTGTTCGCGCTCATGTGCGGGGATCTGTCGGCGCCGGTGACCTTCGCGGTGGAGCGCACCGGCTGGGCTCCCACCATCCAGCTGACCGCTTTTCTGCGCGGCCTGCCGGCCGACGGGTGGCTGCGCATCATCGCGACGTGCACCGAGATCGGGCACGACTGGTTCGACGAGGACCACACCGTGGTCGACAGTCTTGGCCGCTTGGTGGTGCAAGCCCGCCAATTGGCATTGGTCCCTGCCGCCGGGTAGCCGCCGCTGTCTGCGATGCTGTCGGGCATGGCAAGAATCGCGATCGTCGGTGGCGGCAGCATCGGGGAGGCTCTGCTGTCGGGTCTGCTGCGGGCAGGCCGGCAGGTCAAGGACCTGGTGGTGGCCGAGCGGGTGCCGGAGCGCGCCCAGTACCTGGCCGACACCTATTCGGTGTTGATCACCTCGGTGGCCGACGCGGTGGAGAACGCGTCCTTCGTGGTGGTCGCGGTGAAGCCCGGTGACGTCGAGCCGGTGATGACGGAGCTGACCCGGGCGGCGGCCGCGTCCGAGAGCGACACGGCCGAGCAGGTCTTCGTCACCGTCGCGGCGGGCATTGGCATCTCGTATTTCGAATCGAAACTACCGGCCGGGACTCCGGTGGTCCGGGCGATGCCCAACGCGGCGGCGGTCGTCGGCGCCGGGGTGACCGCCCTGGCCACGGGCCGGTTCGTCACCGCCCCGCAGCTCGAGGGGGTATCGGCCCTGTTCGACTCCGTCGGCGGCGTGCTGACCGTGCCCGAAGCCCAGATGGACGCCGTGACCGCGCTGTCGGGGTCCGGCCCGGCCTACTTCTTCCTGATGGTCGAGGCCCTGGTGGACGCCGGGGTCGCCGCGGGGCTGAGCCGGGACGTGGCCACCGACCTGACGGCGCAGACGATGGCAGGCTCGGCGGCCATGCTGCTGGAACGGATGGACGGCGAGCGGCGGCCGGTCGAAGGCGAGGGCCCGGGGTTGCGCGTCGACGCCACACCGACGCAGCTGCGCGCCACCATCACCTCACCGGGGGGCACCACCGCGGCGGGGCTTCGTGAACTGGAACGGGGCGGCCTGCGGGCGGCCGTCGACGCGGCCGTACAGGCCGCCAAAACGCGCTCTGAGCAGCTAAGAATTACATCGGAGTAATCCAAGAAATTTGAACTGATTGTCCCCCACCAGTACCAGTAACCCCATTAGTCCCGCTATTCTCCTCTTTGTATGCACGTGTGGGTGCCAGCGGAGGGGAAGCCGCTGGCATTGCGCGGGCCTGACACGATTGGGTTGCGATGACGTCTACGAACGGGCCATCGGCGCGAGATTCTGCTGGTAAGCGGGACACCGGTCCCGGCGAGGGCCAGCAGGGCAGGACACAATTCTTGACCGTCGCCGAGGTGGCTGCGTTGATGCGGGTCTCGAAGATGACGGTGTACCGGCTGGTGCACAACGGCGAGCTGCCCGCGGTCCGGGTCGGGCGGTCGTTCCGGGTGCACGCCAAGGCGGTGCACGACATGCTCGAGACGTCTTACTTCGACGCGGGCTGACCCGAAACCGCACTCCGCCATCACGCGGCGGTCGCCGGCGCCGGTTTGGTGTTGGGCGTATCCCGCCGGGTAAAGTGTCCGGGTCAATCCTGCAAGCAGGTCACGGGTCAGATAGCGGAGTTCATGGGTTCAGTAATCAAGAAGCGGCGCAAGCGCATGTCGAAGAAGAAGCACCGCAAGTTGTTGCGCCGCACCCGGGTGCAGCGCAGAAAACTCGGCAAGTAGGGCCCAGCCGCGCCGTAGTGCTGCGGTCTCTTCCGGTCGATAGGCTGCTTGGGTGGATCAGTCGAGTGGGGAAGGCGCCGGAACCGGCGACACCACGAGCAACACGGTGCATTACCCCAAGGTTGTGCTGGTAACCGGTGCGTGCCGGTTCCTGGGCGGTTACCTGACGGCTCGGCTCGCGCAGAACCCGATGATCAAAGGGATCATCGCGGTGGACGCGATCGCGCCCAGCAAGGACATGCTGCGCCGGATGGGCCGCGCCGAGTTCGTTCGTGCTGACATCCGCAATCCCTTCATCGCCAAGGTGATTCGTAACGGCGAGGTCGACACGGTGGTGCATGCGGCGGCGGCGTCTTACGCGCCGCGGTCCGGGGGCACCGCGGCGCTGAAGGAAATCAACGTGATGGGCGCGATGCAGCTGTTCGCGGCCTGTCAGAAGGCGCCTTCGGTGCGCCGCGTCGTGCTCAAGTCGACGTCCGAGGTGTACGGGTCCAGCGCGCACGATCCGGTGATGTTCACCGAGGACAGCACCAGCCGCCGTCCCCTGCGCGGCGGTTTCGCCAAGGACAGCCTCGACATCGAGGCCTACGCGCGCGGCCTGGGGCGGCGCCGGCCCGATATCGCCGTGACGATCCTGCGGCTGGCGAACATGATCGGGCCGGCAATGGACACCACGCTGTCGCGGTATCTGGCCGGGCCACTGGTGCCCACGATGTTCGGTCGCGACGCGCGACTGCAGTTGCTGCATGAGCAGGATGCGCTGGGCGCGCTCGAGCGCGCGGCGATGGCCGGTAAGGCCGGCACCTTCAACATCGGGGCCGACGGGATCATCATGTTGTCGCAGGCGATCCGTCGCGCCGGCCGGATTCCTTTGCCGGTGCCAGGTTTTGGCGTCTGGGCGCTGGATTCGCTGAGGCGGGCCAATCGCTACAACGAGATCAGCCGCGACCAGTTTGCCTACCTGAGTTACGGCAGGGTCATGGACACCACCCGGATGCGCTCGGAGCTCGGCTACCAGCCGAAATGGGCGACGGCCGAGGCCTTCGACGACTACGTCCGGGGCCGAGGCATGACTCCCATTATCGACCCGCATCGGGTACGCTCCCTGGAGGGTCGCGCCATATCTCTAGCTCAGCGCTGGGGTGGTCGAAATCCAGTTCCGTGGGGTGGGGTCAGGTAGGTATCGTGGCGGGTGAAAACAGAGCGAATGTCATTCCGCTGCATACGAATCGGGGCAGGGTAGCGGCGCGTCGGAAAGCCGATCAGCGCGCGGAGTCCTCTCGCCAGCATCCTTCATTGCTTTCGGATCCCCACGGTCGGGCGTCCGCCGAGCAGATCGCGGCCGTCGTCCGTGAAATCGATGACCACCGTCGCGCCACCGCCGGGTCGTCGGAGGTCCCGCTCAACGAACTGGCTCAACGCGTCGCCGCGGTGGCCGGATTCCTGCGCAAGCGGATCACCGGTGACTACGCCGTCGACGAGTTCGGCTTCGATCCGCACTTCAACAGCGCCATCGTCCGCCCCCTGCTCCGGTTCTTCTTCCGGTCCTGGTTCCGGGTGGAGGTCAGCGGTGTGGAGAACCTGCCCAGCGAGGGTCCCGCGTTGGTAGTCGCCAATCACGCCGGGGTTCTGCCCTTCGACGGGCTGATGCTGTCGGTGGCGGTGCACGACGAACATCCCGCCCACCGCGACCTGCGGTTGCTGGCTGCCGACATGGTGTTCGACCTGCCCGTCGTGGGCGAAGCCGCCCGCAAGGCGGGCCACACCATGGCCTGCACGACGGACGCGCACCGGCTGCTCGCCGCCGGTGAGCTGACCGCCGTGTTCCCGGAGGGCTACAAGGGTCTGGGCAAGCGCTTCGAGGACCGCTACCGGCTGCAGCGCTTCGGCCGCGGCGGCTTCGTGACGGCGGCGTTGCGCACCAAGGCCCCCATCATCCCGTGCTCGATCATCGGTTCGGAAGAGATCTACCCGATGCTGACGGACGTGAAGTTGCTGGCCCGCCTGTTCGGCCTGCCCTACTTCCCGATCACGCCGCTCTTTCCGCTGGCCGGGCCCGCGGGTCTGGTGCCGCTGCCGTCGAAGTGGCGCATCGCTTTCGGTGAGCCCATCTACACCAACGACTACGCCGCTTCCGACGCAGAGGACCCGATGGTCACCTTCGAGCTGACCGATCAGGTCCGCGAAACCATCCAGCAGACGCTGTACCGGTTGCTTGCGGGCCGCCGCAACATCTTCTTCGGCTAAAAAGGCTCTTCAACGCGAAAACGCCCCGGAGCCAATTGGTTCCGGGGCGTCCTCGGGCGACTTACTTGACCATCGTGAACTGGCAGACGTTCGTGTAGCCGTCGCGGAACAGGTCCGAGCAGCCACGGAGGTACTTCAAGTAGATGTCGTAGGTCTCCTGCCCCTTCAGGGCAATCGCCTCTTCCTTGTGCGCCTCGAGCGCATCACCCCAGGCGGTCAGCGTCGGAACGTAGTTCTTGCCGATGAAGTGGTGCCGCTCGATCTTGAAACCGGCGTCAGTCGCATACTTGTCAACCAGGTCGACCTGGGGCAACTTTCCGCCCGGGTAGATCTCCTTCAAAATGAAGCTGATGAACCGCAGCAGGGTCATGTTCACCTGCAAGCCCATCGCCTTGCCCTCTTCGGCGGAGGGCACCACGATCGAGTGCAGCAGCATGCGGCCGTCGTCGGGCAGCAGGTCGTAGTACTTCTTGAAGAAGGTGGCGTACCGCTCGTACCCGGCGTCACCCGCGCCGTCGGCGAAGTGTTCGAACGCACCCAGCGACACGATGCGGTCGATCGGTACGTCACCGGGGAATTCCTCCCAGCCCTGGATCCGCACTTCTTTGCGGCGGGGACTGTCCATCTTTTCGAACTCCGCCACACAATGGGCGTACTGGTTCTCGCTCAGCGTCAGGCCGATGACGTTGACGTCGTACTCCTGCACCGCGTGCCGCATGGTCGACCCCCAGCCGGAGCCGATGTCGAGCAGGGTCATGCCGGGCTCGAGGTTGAGCTTGTCCAGCGCGAGTTTGCGCTTGGCGTACTGCGCCTCTTCCAGCGTCTTGGTGAGGTTGTTCGGATCGGGATTCTCGTCGAAGTAGCCGCAGCTATAGGTCATCGACGGGTCAAGCCAGAGCTTGAAAAATTCGTTCGACTTGTCGTAATGGGATCGGACCGCCTGGACCGGCGGCTTCAGTTGGGTGCTACCCATTTCCCCCTGTGACGTCATTGATATCGACCCTACTTTCCGGCTGATATGGATGCAATCGCGGCCACTGTTGCTTCAGTGTCAGCTTCGCTTGACGCTTCCCCCAGCATCGTGACGACGCTGGTGATAAGCGGGTTCCCATCGACATCGGTCACTTCGCTGCGGATCTCAGCGAGCACGGTGCCATGGGATTGGATCACCGAGTCGAGATAGGTGTCGAAGTACAGCTTATCGCCGGCGACGATCGGCCGGTGAAATTTAAATTTCTGGTCGCGGTGGATCACCCGCGCGATGTTGATCGGGATGCTGAACTTGGTGAAGATCTCCAACTGCACACGCCGTCCGGCGATGGCGAGGAACGTCACCGGAGCCACCAGCGAGTCATACCCGGCAGCCGCGGCGGCCTCCTCGCTGAAGTGCGTCGGATGGTCGTCCTTGACGGCGAGCGCGAACTCCCGGATCTTCTCGCGCCCGACGAGGAAGTAATCCGGTGCCCGGTAATGGCTGCCGATGAGTCCTTCGGCTTCTTTGGGGGTCGTCATGCCGCTATCGCTCTCCGCTCGAATATGTCTCAGCGGCGCAGCCTATCAGCGCGATTGCCTCCGGGACGCCACCGCGGCCAGTGCCCCGCCGGCCGCTCCCAGCGCCAACGCCGACGGCACCCCGATCCTGGCGGCCTTGCGCGCGGTGCGAAAGTCGCGGATCTCCCAGCCGCGTTCGCGGGCCAGGGTGCGCAGCCGGGCGTCGGGATTGATGGCCACAGCAGTGCCCACCAGGGAGAGCATGGGCACGTCGTTGAAGCTGTCCGAGTAGGCGGTGCAGCGTTTGAGGTTGAGGCCTTCCCGGATCGCCAGCGACCGCACCGCGTGCGCCTTACCCGTGCCGTGCAGGATGTCGCCGACGAGCCGTCCGGTGAACACGCCGTCGACCGACTCGGCGACGGTGCCCAGGGCGCCGGTCAGGCCGAGCCGCCGCGCGATGGTCGCCGCGAGTTCGTAAGGCGTGGCGGTGATCAACCACACCTGCTGGCCCGCGTCGAGATGCATCTGCGTGAGCTCGCGGGTGCCCGGCCAGATCTTGTCGGCGATGATCTCGTCGTAGATCTCCTCGCCGAGGGCCACCAGCTGGTCGACCGATCGACCCTCGATGAAGGCGAGGGCTTTGCGCCGGCCGGCGGCGACGTCGTTGCTGTTCTCCTTGCCGAGGATCTGGAATTTGGCCTGGGCATAGATGAAGCCGAGCACGTCGCGATAGGTGAAGTAGTTGCGCGCCGCGAGGCCGCGACCGAAGTGCACCGCTGAGGAGCCCTGCACCAGTGTGTTGTCGACGTCGAAGAAGGCGGCAGCGGTCAGGTCGATCGGCGGCTGCGGGCGGTCCTCGTCGGTGGCGGCTTTTTCGGCTTGCAGACCTTCCAGCGCGCGGGCGGCGCTGGCGTCGGCGGCCAGCGACTCCAAGTCAACGCGACTGACGTGTCCGTTGCCCGGCTCAGAGGAAGTCATCGCCAAACCTCCTAGATCGCTGTGTTGCCTGGCGACCCAGTGGGTCCCGGTATCCAACCCTATCCGGCGGGAGCCGGGGGATGCGTTGCGTCTTCGGCAAGCTCACAGTCGGTCGTCGAGTGCTCTGGTCGTCGGGCCGCCTGGCGCCGAGCGTGAAGGTAGTTTCACGCTCGCTGGCGGGCGCTTCGAATGTTGAGCGTGAACCAATCCGACGGAACACCTTGGCGCAGCATGTAATCGAGTTCCTCGAAACTTAGAACGATCACACGTGACGCCGCGATCGCATCATGCTCTGGCATCCATCCCCGGTCACTCGGTTCGTCATCGACCGTCATGCTGACGCGCCCGGGATAATTGGCCGGATCGGGCTTGCTGAGCGAGACCCTGGGATTGAGGCCCTCTCGATACCAACGGAAGCTGGGAGAATTGCTGTACTTCCCGGTATGAGCCATCTGACTAATCAAAAATGCCAGGTATTTTTCGGCGTCTTCGTAATTTCTGAACATCCAGTAGGTATGCCGTGAACCCCGTTCTTCACTATCAATGAAAAAATCTCCGTCCTTCCAAGTCAAATAGTAAGATACATCGCCGTCGTCAATGAAGCCCAACTCCTCGCTGCTCGTCATTTCGGGCGGCCGTCTTCCCCAGAACACCTGCTCCTGAGATTCCCGGCCACTTGGCTCGCGCTGAGCGTCGCCCGGCGAGCGCCCTTGACGTCGCAGATAGATTTCCTGCCATGCATACCAATACTTTACGAGTCGGTGCATGAACGGCGGGAACGTAGTGAGGTCGAGCTTGCCATCAACCATCGTTTTGCCTTGGCTTAATTTCTATTATTCGTGGATCATGCGAGCGAAGCGATATCTCCAGGCATACCGTCGAGCAGCGCCGCGGTTAACTCCTTGAACGATAAGAGGAGGATTCGCATTCTTGGCTCATCTTCGGGGAATGCAAATCCATAGCAATCGGGCCGTGTTGTGAGTGTGTAGCGTTTCAGATATTGCTCCACAAAGCCTTCTTCAAGGCCTGGGTACTCGCTTTTGAGAAGATTGATGACGTCCAGATCTGCAGCGCCGATCGCTATACGAGAGTCGGGGCCGCGATCGTCCCACTTGACGAATTGGGTCTGTAAGCGAAGGCTCACGCGAGTGCTATCTGCAACGCGCATGATGATGTACTTACCTGCGTCCGAGAATCTTGAAAACAGTACAATTATTTCCTCATCCCGCTGCGCCGCTCTTTCGTGCTTCAACGAACTCAATACGCTGAAGTAACCAAGCTTTGTACGCGCGATAATCCAAGCTCCCCAGTCGCCTTGCTCCGCCCACTCAGGCCATTTTGCGACTTTGTTCGAGTAGTCCGAGCGGAAATATAGACGGTCTTCATGCCTCTCTGCCTCGTCGTACGGTCCGTTGCCGACGCTGTTGGCAATTTTGCGCCAAAAGTTGTAATGGTCTATGAACTCACCATATCCGTCTTCCGCGCTGAAGTTTGTGGCCAACTCTGAACACCCCTTCTTGGTTGCCGCGCTATCCCAGTGCCAGGTAACCATTTTCAAGTAACCATTTGATCAGAACAGTCTTGCCGTTCTTGTCAACAACCACCCATTGTGTTCCACCGCCCGGCTGTCCGAATGCATCACCCACTTTTCCGTACCGGACTTGCCATCCTTCCGGCAATTCCTTACCGGTGCCGTGAAATCGATTGTAGTCACCAGATGAACCGGGGGCCAATCCGCGGTCAGGATAGAGGTCACCGGCCGCGGCCATGTAATCGCCTCGATCGTCGCTAACCTCTCCGATTCTGTCTAGCCATGTTTCCTGCGGAATGCTGCGAGCTGTTTCATACCTGCCATCCGCGAAACCGTCTACTTTTGGCCACTTCCACGTTCTGGTCGCTGGATCCCAGTACCTTTCGAGTATTTCCTGAGCGGCCATTCCCTCGTAAGGACTATGCGCCGCTGATTCGGCGATTTCCCGGGGGCATCCGTGTTCCAACAGATCCTGTACGAGCCGCTCGGGTGATTGGGCGAGCGCCAACTGCGCCTGGTGCCACGGCTTCAAATCCGCGAAGGAGGGGACTTCTAGCCGATGCTCGTCGGCGCCGTCATCGGGCGGTGTGCCGTCGTGAGGGTGATGTGAACCGGGCGATTTCTCGCCGTCTGCGGGGGTAATAGGCCCGTCACTCGGCGAGTGTGGCGCGTCTCCATCGCCGGGCGGCGGACCGCCGTCGTGGGGCAGCTGCGGTTCGGGCGGGTGAACGCCCGATCCCCCGGCGTGCGGCGGGTCTCCAAAGGGCAGCGATGCTTCGGGGGGCGCTCCGCCCATGGGCACCGAAGGCGGCGTCGGCAGGTGCGGCTCCGGTAGCGATGGGAGACCCGCGCTGGGAGGTGCAGCGGCCGGTTCGCCGCCGGGCGAAGGCGCGTGGGCTGGCACGGGCTCGGCCGGC